>CAZVPQ010000030.1:0-11606 GCA_964628675.1 uncultured Hyphomicrobiales bacterium
GTTAGTTGTGATTTATTCCTAAGAAAGAAATGAATTTAAATTTTAATAATTAAGTTTATCAGGAGGAATTATGAAATTTCAGAGGGTCATCTCTGGTATAGCATTACCATCATTTATTGTTGGTTTAGCTATTATTGTTAGTAGCTGTAGGCCTATGGTTACTCAAGACCAACTCAAAGAGTTAAAAGAACTTAGACAACAAGAAAGAAGTCTAACAGAGCAAATCAATACGCAAAAATCAGACATTAAAAAGATTAATAACGAAATTGGTGCGCGAAAAAGCGAACTAAAAAAATGTAATGATCAATCCGAATTCGTTAAACAAAAATTATCACTATGGCCTAATTCTTGGCCCGATTGGAAACCCGAGCAAAAAGAAGAAAGTAGTGAAGAAGGAAAATAAGTAATTCTTTTTAAATCAATTATGCAAATAAGTAATAAAAATAAATGGAGCTTTTTACTATGAAAAAAAATCTAATCTTAATGCTGATTGCTATTTTCGGGGGCTTTTTTGCTGTTACACAAGTTAATGCTCAATGCCCTAATGATATGAAAGGCGATCCCAAATGTCCTGATACTAAATTGTATGAGGATCAGGCTGTAATTCGTATTCAAAACTTTATGAATAAAATTCAACAACTTAAAGACGAGTTGAAATCTTTACAAGCAAAATATTCAAGTTCTGAAAAAGAATTGGAAGACACAAAAACATCTTTAAAAGATTGCAACGATGCTTTATATCAATTGCTTGGCGCTTCTATGAGCGATGTTGATGCTTTCCGTCAAAAACTCGGTGTTATCGAAGGCAAAGTCAGAGCAATGCAAAGACTATCCGATGATGTTTTAGCTGACAAGCAAGACGATGTTTATGCTTTGGAAGGTGAATTGAATGAATTAAGAAAGGTAAAAATTGCATTATTACCTGAATTTTTCAATAAAATTGTTCAATTAGCAAAACAAATTAATCCAGGCTTAATAAGAGAAAAGAAAATTCACAATTATATTGTAAAATCCTGGTTTGAAAATCGTGATTGTTTATGGAATATTTCCGGAAACGTAGATATTTATGGGGATCCTTTACAGTGGCCTAAAATTTGGCAGGCAAATACTTCTATAGTTAGAAACCCTGATATTATTCATCCCGGGCAAGAACTTGTTATCCCTGAAAAAGGTCCTAAGACTACAGATGAAATAAAAGCCGAAAGAAGATATTGGAGAAAAAAACACGAGCAAATGGAAACAGAAGAAACTACAGGAGAAAAAGGACAATAAGATTGAATGAGTCAAACAATTAATATAATTTTTAAAGCCCCTCTGTTTATACCGGCAGTTGGGGCTTTTTTACTTAAATAATTAAATAGTAAAAATGGAGATAAACGAAAAAAAATTTAAAGTCGATGATAAAGATTTAATTAAATTATTGAATTATAATGATTCTTTTTTGAGCCTTTTGAATAAAAAATACTCTTCAATTATTACTCTCCGGGGCAATATTATAATAATCAAAGGTGATAAAAAAGAGATTAAAATTTTAGAATCTATTTTTAAAGAAATGTCTTTTATTTATAAAAAAAATAACGAACTCTTGATTAAAGACCTCTCTTCCACAATTGAAATAATTGATTCCAATCATAGAACTAATGCCCAAACACAGAATATCCTCAATTCAAATGATGATTTTATTTATTCAGGTATAAGCGGTATTGTTAAAGCGAAATCAAAAAATCAACAGAAATATTGTGATAAAGTAAAAATCAATGACCTTGTATTTGCAATAGGTCCGGCAGGAACAGGTAAAACATTTCTTGCTGTAGCTATGGCACTGGCTTTTTTGAGAAATAATTCCGTTAATAAAATTATTATTTCCAGACCGGCAGTTGAAGCAGGTGAATCTTTGGGGTTTTTGCCCGGCGATTTGACCGAGAAACTGGACCCATATTTAAGACCTATTACTGATGCATTATATTTTATCATAGGTCCTGACAAACTAAAGTCTTTGGTTGATAAGAATATTATTGAAATTACACCGTTAGCATATATGAGGGGTAGAACTTTAAATAATGCTTTTATTATTCTTGATGAGGCACAAAATACGACGATTACTCAGATGAAAATGTTCCTAACGAGAATAGGTGCTAATTCCAAAGCTATTGTTACAGGAGATATTACTCAAATTGACTTGAGTGATAAAAATCATTCGGGATTAGTTGACGCAAAAATTGTTTTGGAAAAAGTCAGAGGTATTTCTTTTGTTTATTTCAAGAATACTGATATAGTAAGGCACAAACTTGTTGCTAAAATAATTAATGCTTATGAAACAAACGAGAAGAATAAACAAAATTTTTAATTATTTTCGGAAAAAGAAAAATTGATTTGGAACAATAATGTTAGATTTATTTAAAATAGGATTTTTAAACGTTACTCTGATTGATATAATTGATATTAGTATTATATCGGTTTTGGTTTTTTGGATATACAAAGCTCTTAAAGATACTATTGCGGTGCAAATCCTATTTGGATTGATGATTTTAACGGGATTGCAATTTATAGCTGAAACAATCAACCTGAAATCCGTAAACTGGATTCTGAAAACAATTACAAGTATTTGGCTGCTGGCTTTCATAATATTATTCCAACCCGAATTGAGACGATTAATGGTGAAAATCACTCAAACACCTTTATTTAGATTTTTTGTCAAATCGAGAATATCGCAAACGATAGATGAAGTCATAGATGCTACGCGTGAACTGTCCGCAAAGCATACAGGAGCTTTGATGGTATTTATGCGTTCGCAAAATGTTGAAATGACAATCGACACAGGCATTAAATTAAACGCAGAAGTTTCAAAAGAATTATTAATGTCGATTTTCAATACAAAAGCACCATTGCACGACGGAGCTATTATAATCGAAAACCAAACTATAATTGCGGCAAGGTGTATCCTGCCATTATCGACTTTGAAAAAATACGGTAAGAAAAATTTAGGCACAAGACATAGAGCAGGTTTGGGTTTGTCGGAACAATTAGATGTTGTTGTTTTGATTGTTTCCGAAGAGACCGGAGCTGTTTCAATTGCCGAAAGCGGTATGCTTACATATAATATTCCTATTGATGACTTACAACAAGTGCTAAGTATGAAACTATCCGAACACGACATTGTGTCTGAAAAAAAATCCAAAGAAGTTACAAATTAATATTCTGTTGAAAGTGTTTTTATGAATCTTGAAGCATATTCGGATATTACTTATAGGGAAAGACGCTATCAATTAGTTTCGACTTTGAAGAAAAAAGGAATTAGAGACAGCAAGGTTCTCGCAGTTTTCAATAAAGTTCCCAGAGAATTTTTTGTTGATGCCGGATTTACAAACAGAGCTTATGAAGATAATGCTTTGCCTATAAGTTGTATGCAAACAATTTCCCAACCATTCACAGTTGCATATATGACCGAATTAATGGATATTCAATCGGGAGATAAAGTTTTGGAAATCGGCACAGGAAGCGGTTATCAAGCTGTGATTTTGGCTCTGCTCGGAGCTGAGGTTTTTACGATTGAAAGACATCAAGACTTATTGGAAAAAGCAAAACAGAGGTTCGAGCAATTGGATATTCCTATTAATTGTTTTGTCGGAGACGGCTCGCAAGGGCTTCAAGAGTTTGCTCCTTATGATAAAATAATTGTTACTGCGGCATCGCCGAAAATACCCGATTCCTTGATAAATCAATTGAAAAATGGCGGCAGAATGGTTATCCCTATCGGCGAAAAACATTCGCAAACTATGCATTTGATTATCAGAAAAAACAAAAATTATTTTGACGATATTCAAAAAGATACTTTTAGGTTCGTTCCCTTAATCGGTGAAGAAGGTTGGAAAGAAAGCTAAATAATCTGAAAGAGAAATTATTAGAAAGCAAGTCTTTGATTGTAATTCTCGGACCTACGGCTTCGGGTAAAACCAATATTTCGATTAAACTTTCCGAGATACTTGATATAGAAGTAATATCTGCCGACTCCCGTCAAATATATAAACACTTGGATATAGGAACTGCAACGCCTTCACAAGATGAACTATCGGCTGTTCCTACTCACTTTATCAATATTATCGAACCTGATGAATATTACAGCGCCGGATTATTTGGCAATCAAGCTGAAAAGACAGCTTTTGAAATTATGAAAAGAAATAAAATTCCTGTTGTGGTCGGTGGCTCGGGATTATATATAAAAGCACTTTGCGAGGGATTATTCAAGGAGGAAACTGATAACAAACAAAGAATTGACGTGAGGGAAAAACTACAAAAGGAATATGATGAAAATGGTATTGATAATTTATTTGACAAATTAAAAAAGATTGACCCGGTCTCCGCTGAAAAATATTCCGATAAAAATCCGAGAAGAATTTTGCGGGCTTTGGAGCATTATTATGTTACAGGCAAAGCATTTTCGCAAGCACATCAATCGCAAGAAAACAACAGGGATTTTAATGTTATTTATTTCGGTATTCAATTCCCACGCGAGGAATTATACAAGCGGATAAATCTAAGAGCAGAACAAATGTGGCACAATGGATTAATTGAAGAGACTCAGAAAGTTTTGGAAATGGGATATTCACCTGAATTGAATTCGCTGAATACAGTAGGATACAAAGAAGTAATTGCTTTTTTGAACAACAAACTATCGCAAAAAGAAGCATTGGAAGAAATGAAAAAGAACACAAGACATTATGCAAAAAGGCAAATGACTTGGTTCAGAAAAGTAGAAAATGTGAATTGGATTTCCGGTTCAGTGGTTGAAATAGCAGATGTAATACTAAAAAATTCGAAACAATTATTCAAATAATTTTCATTTATCATAAAGATTAATTAATTTGTATTTGCAGCATTAAGTAAAAATATTCAATTGTTGTTTATGCAAAGAAATAAGCTTGTAATATATTTGATTTTATTCGCAATGATAGTTGTATCGGCTTTTGTTACAACTTGTTCTGCCGATTTCGATAGCAGCGAAGACCAAGAAAATCAATATTTGAACCACGAGAAAATAGAGAAATCTTTAACAAATCTCAAAAATGACATCGACAAAATTCTATCAGGCAAAAATGTAAAAAAAACAAAATTTTCCGTCAGCGTTTATTCATTAGACACAAAACAATATTATTATCGAAGAAATCCTAATTTGCCTTTAACTCCTGCTTCCAATACTAAATTAGTTACAACTTTTTCCGCATTATATATTTTGGGAGAGGATTATCAAGTAAAAACCGGCATTTATACAAACGCTAAAAGTATCAAAGACAGCATAATTGACGGGGATTTATTTATTTACGGCAGAGGTGATGCTCTATTCTCGGAATCCGATTTAATTATGCTTATCAAACAACTTCACAATAAGGGTATAAGACACATTAATGGAAATATCTATGCCGACGGCTCATATTTTGACAAAATGAAAAGTAGGAAAACATATAGCCACGACAAAGAACTCGTCGAAGCTATCCCGCCAATAACAGCATTAAGTATAGAGAAAAACCTCGCAACGATTTTAATGTTCTCCGGCTCAAAAGCTAATGCACTGCTTAGAGTAAGTACTAAACCTCATTCAGCGGGATTTGTCATAAGCAATAAGGCGAAAACAAAAGCAATAAAAAGAAGAAGGAAAAAATCATCAATTGAAAAGATGAAAAGCAATAAAAAACTTATCAAATCCGATGAAAGCTTTATCCGTCTCGGGGATTCAAAATATAGACGCAGGCGAAGACGCAGAAGAAAACCGATTAGAGTTACCACAGTTATGCTGAAAAGCGGTAAGCAGAAATTTAACGTCAGAGGATATTTGTATCAAAATAGGAACTACTCTTATAGATATTTTATGCAAAATCCCGAACTTGTTACAGCCGGTGCGTTAATGAATAATTTAATAGCAAACGGAATAAGAGTTGACGGCAATATCGGAATAAAAAAAATCAGCACTATAAAAAACAAAAAGCTATTAATTGAATTTTCCCGACCTTTAATTGAACTTGTCAATACAGCAAATAAGGAAAGCGACAATTATATTGCAGAAACTATTTTCAAAATTATCGGTGCTTATGCAGGCAATCGAAAAGATAACGCATATAAAAGTATAAGTCTGGAAAATATGATTTTTGACAGCTTAAAAATCAATCATAGTAATTGCAGGATTAACGACGGTTCGGGATTATCGAGAAGGAATAAACTAACTACGGATTTTCTTGTAAACATACTGATTAAATCCTACTACTTGCCATTGGGTGAGCTTTTTATTAACACTTTGCCTATTGCAGGAATTGACGGCACTTTATACAAACGAATGATAAACTCGGTAGCAGAAGACAATTTGATTGCAAAAACCGGCACACTGCGTCAAGCAAGTGCTTTGGCGGGGATTGTTACAACTATGGACGGCGAAACTCTATTATTCGCTTTTATGTTCAACGGACCTTATGTATATAATTACAAAATGATGGAAGACAAATTGGGTATTCTCCTTGCGTCATTTTCATATTATTACGATTGAATTATTTAGATAGAATTACTAAATCATTCAAATATTTTCTCGACAATAATCCATTTAACACTAAAATACGATATGTAAAACAAAATTTATCATTACATAAACAAAATTAAATAAGATAAAAATCGTTATAGTATTGTGTTTAAAATTTATTATTACTAAATAAAATAATAAAATATTTCGAGGAGTAACAAATGACAGATATTAAGGAGCTTAACGAGAGAATTCAAAAAGAGAGTGAGTTCGTCGATATACTTATGATGGAAATAGGTAAGGTTATCGTTGGGCAAAGATCAATGGTAGAACGTATCCTAATAGGATTATTATCAAGTGGGCATATTTTATTGGAGGGCGTTCCGGGTTTGGCAAAAACATTAGCCATAAAAACTTTATCCGATTCGATTGATGCAAAATATAATAGAATTCAATTTACACCTGATTTGTTGCCTGCTGATGTAACAGGCACAATGATTTATAATCAAAAAAAAGATGAATTTTCTGTACGCAGAGGTCCAATTTTTGCAAATTTTATACTTGCTGATGAAATAAATAGGGCACCTGCCAAAGTACAAAGTGCTTTGCTTGAAGCTATGCAAGAAAGGCAAATAACAATTGGCAATAATACATTTCCACTTGAAGAACCTTTTATGGTAATGGCTACTCAAAACCCAATAGAACAAGAAGGTACTTATCCTTTGCCCGAAGCTCAAGTTGATAGATTTATGCTCAAAGTAATCATTACTTATCCCGAGAGAGATGAAGAGCTGTCAATAATGAATCAAAATCTTGCTTACGATTTTCCGCAAGCTAATAAAGTTATCGCCCCCGATGACATTTTGAAAGCAAGGCATTTCGTTAAAGATGTTTATATGGATGAGAAAATACAGCATTATATACTGGATATCATATTTTCTACAAGATTCCCGGCAGACCATAAACTCGAAAAATTAACTCAACTAATTTCTTATGGTGCGTCACCTCGTGGCTCTATTAATCTTGCGATGGCGGCTAAAGCATATGCTTTTATAAAAAGGCGCGGTTATGTTATTCCTGAAGATGTAAGAGCAATTTGCCACGATGTATTAAGACATAGAATAGGTATAACTTACGAAGCCGAGGCGGAAAATATTACAAGCGAAGATATAATCAATGATGTTCTTAATATGGTTGAAGTACCTTAATCAATATAATATTAGCAAAATACTATCATAATGATATGATAAAAAGCAGGAAATAAATGAAAAAAGAATTCAGAATTTAATATTAATAATTCAGAATTTAATACAGTGGAAACAAGTGAATTAATAAAAAAAGTCAGAAAAATTGAGATAAGAACTCGAGGCTTGTCAAAGCAATTGTTTTCGGGTGAATATCACAGCGCCTTCAAAGGCAAAGGTATGGCTTTTAGCGAAGTCAGAGAATATCAATTCGGTGATGAAATCAGAACTATTGATTGGAATGTTACTGCAAGATTTAATCATCCTTATGTAAAAGTATTTGAAGAAGAACGTGAACTTACTGTAATGCTTTTGGTTGATGTCAGCGCTTCTCAAGATTTCGGAACTCATACTCAATTCAAAGATGATTTAATTATGGAATTATCCGCTGTTTTGGCTTTTTCTGCTATCGAAAATAATGATAAAATAGGTGTTATATTTTTCAGTACAAAAATTGAGAAATTTATTCCTCCTAAAAAAGGGAAATCTCATATTTTAAGAATAATTCGTGAATTAATTGATTTCAAACCTGAAGAAAATGGTACTGATATTGCAAATGCATTAAGATATTTCAACAATGTTGTCAAAAAAAGAAGTATTGCTTTTGTTATTTCAGATTTTTTCAGTTCTGATTTCGAAGATGCACTAAAAATTGTTAGTAACAAGCACGACACTATTGCAATTCATATTTATGATGAACGCGAAAAAGAGCTACCTAATGTCGGGCTTGTCAAAATGGTAGATGCCGAAAACAAAAATGAGATTTGGATTGATTCTTCAAACAAGCAAACAAGAACTCAATATTCCGATTGGTGGATTCAACAACAAAATATTCTCAACAAAATGTTTCAAAGAAACAATGTAGATGTTATTGATTTGAGAACAGATGAATCTTATATTATTCCATTAAAAACTTTTTTTAAAAAACGTGGCGGTAGAAGATAATTCTAACAGTTAATTCTATTGAAAACGACTAAACCATAACAAGCCATTAGATCTATATTGAACTAATATAAATTATTTTTTTGTTTTAGTTAAAAAAGATTTGTCTTTTCTTATCCATTCCCTTAAAACATTTACAACCTTAGCTCTTCGCTTTGAAACAATATCCTCCAAATGTGATTTTTTCTCCGGGTTTAATTTGAATTTAATAACGTGTTCGTCTGCTGCGCTAATTTTTCTCAACAATTCATTTTTTGATTGCGCCACTATTTTTCTCATACCATTCTCCCTTGAATTTTTTATCAATTATAATAATATAAGAAATTTACAGTATAAAGCCAAATAAAATTAATATTTTGTCATAATTATATTGTAAACTTAATATTATATTAAAATGATTTAGCTTTTTTTCGGACTTTGCTTATTTGATTTGCTTCATTCATTATATCTGCACCGGCACTTGTACCAATTGTATCAGCTCCTGCTTTAATTAGTGCCAAGGCAGATTCTACAGTTCTAATGCCACCGGCGGCTTTAATTTTTATTTTGTCATTAAAATTCTCTCTCAATAGTAGTATATCTTCAACGTTTGTGCCTCGCTTAGCAAAACCCGTTGAAGTTACAATACTATTAATTCCTGATTCAACAACTAATTGAGTTGCTCTAATTTTATAAGCTTCGTTCAATAATGAATATTCAATTACAGCTTTAAGATGAACATCTTTTCTTTGGGTCAGTGCAACAATATTTCTGATTTCTTTTTTAGAATCAAGAGTTTCGTTGTCTAAAACCAATGAGAGATTAATAACCAATTCAAGCTCGTCGGGATTTTCTAATAAAATTGATTGAGCTTCATAGGACTTTGAATTAGATAGCGAATTACCAAGAGGGAAACCGATTGTCGAGCATATTTTAATTCCTCTATCTTTTAGATTGTGTTTAGCCCTTTTTATGAATATTGGGGGTACTACAACAGAATAAAAATCATATCTTGAAGCTTCTCTACAAAGTTTATCAATATGTTTTTTCTGTGTATTGGCTAATAATACCGTATACTCAATTCTTGCCGCGAGAACGGATTCTATATTTTTTTCATTCATTTATGTTTCTTCAATATTTAAACAATTAAAGAATATTTTTATTTATTCATAATCAAATTCTGTACCATAGAGTTGCGGCAAATGGAACTGATGTTTTTGGAAAACAGAAAATAATTGATTGGTTGTAAAAATTATTCCACCAAATCTATTTTTGTCGAAATTAAATGCAAAATCCAATCTAAAAATATTATTCTCTCCTTTTTCTTTCATATTAAAGAACCTAATCCCAAATCCGGCTGAATTATGCCAACGAGTTTTACTAATATCAATAGTCTGATTCCAAACAGATCCAATATCCCAAAACAATACTCCGCCTAATTTAAAAATCCAAAAATCATAATTGGGGAAAACTCTAAATTCTGAATTAAATACAATCCGGTTGTCACCAACGAGAGTATTGGCGGCATAACCTCTCAAACCGGCATCATTATCTAATATTAATTGCCTTAATTTGTCCCAATTCCATACGGTTTGTTGTCTGAATCGAGTGGCGATTAATGCTTGCTTGTTAAATCTATAGAATGCTTTTGCTTGCACTTCTTCGTAAGTAAAGCGCCCTCTCGCCATCGAAAATCCGCTTGAACCCGTAATTTGTGTAAAAACATAAAGATTATCAATCAAATATGATTTCTCGCCTTGACCTGCTACATAATATAAATTTTCACCTTGATGTTCAATTGGGAAAACCTTTCCAATTATAGCTGTCCCCCAACCACCAATAGGCACATCTTCTTTTTCGTAAGTGTTTAATTTGTCAGTTTGGAAATAATCTTCTGCAACAGATGAGAAGGCAAATAATAAATTTCCTGAATTATCGAAAGCCCTTTGGAATTCTTGCCGCCCTCTCTCAACACGATTCAAATCTAAATACGCAGTTGCAAACACTCTGTCATTTTTCTGCCAAGCTCTTGAAAACCACATCTGCACTTCTTGTTCCTTAAAAGGCATTAATTCATAACCATTGCTTTCAGAAAATAAAAAATCCCGCCCAAAATTATTTTTTCCTAATATCCCGTAAGAATATTTTGTGGAAATAGCCCGAAAGGGTTTGCTTAATGAAAGCACCTGATTAGTACGATACTTGTTAGCTTCTAGATTTATATCCAAATATAATTCTGAACGCATTATACGACGTTGATTCAATAATATTGACCCTTGCCAACCAATATTGTTTTCAGTTCTATTATAAGCGTCGAATCTCAGATGACCGCCGGTACCGAAGAGATTGAATTCTTCAAAACCACCGCCTAAGTTAGTAGTATTCCCTCCTGTCCCGAATATAAAAACCGGATATGTTGACCATTTATCTTGTGTAGTCAAATAAACATCGTAATAATAAGGGCTGATTGAATCAATTTCAATATTCACTTTTGTGAATAAATTTGTTGCTCGTAAATTTCTAACTGTTTCATACAAAATATCTTTTTTAAATTCATCATCTTCCTTGAAAAGAAGTTCATCTTCAATTATATATTGTTTTGTTAAAGTATGAATGGAATTAGCAAGGTCTGCCGCAAAAAACCAATCTTTATCATTCTTATCGAAAACTTCTTTTCTATCAATAAATATATTAGCTATAAACTTTTTAGCAAAAATATTTTCTCCGCTAAAAATTAATATTGTTAGTAAAAAAGTAATAACAAGTTTTTTATTCATAACCCTAAGCCAATAGTCAAATAATTCTTATCAAAATTAAACAAAATGCAATATAATAAAAAATTATAGCTTTGAACCGCACCCAAAAAAAATAGACTATGAGTTAAGACAGGAAAAAATTATTAAATTACTATTTGAAAGTATAATCAAAATGAGTAAAGA
>CAZVPQ010000031.1:0-11495 GCA_964628675.1 uncultured Hyphomicrobiales bacterium
TATTATGAGATTTTATCATAGCTACAAAAGGATAGTACCAAAATATCAAAAAAAACTTTCAAATGGCAGAGTGTTAGTTTGAGGCTGTTTTTCAAATTCCTAAATCTATTTAAGTTTAGAAAGCTACGTTCTCATATTTAATGACTTATGAGACAACCTATAATATTAAATTAATAAATATTGCAATTCTCATAAATCGTATAGCGATTATATTTTCTCCATCAAAAATTAATATCTTCAAAATCGTCTAATAGTTTTATACTCTGCTTTGCTTTGCAATCACTAGGGTCTATTTGCAATGCCCTATTATATGATCGCCTTGCATCATATTTTTTATCTAAGTTCAGAAAAGCGTCACCTAATAGAGTATAAGTTGAAGAACTATCACTATAACTTTTTAATACTTCTTTGAAGTTTTCTATTGCTTCCTCGTAATAACCTAAACGTAAATTGGTCTTTCCTAAGTGAAAGAAAGCAATTGTAAATTTAGGATTTCTTTTTGTTACAATTTTATAATGACGTTTTGCATCAATTAAATGCCCGCAATGATAATATAAAATTCCTAACCAATAATCAGCCATAAGATAATCATGGTCAAGTTTTAGGACTCTATGTAATTCTGAAATGGATTTCTTTAGTTTTACCTCTCTATAATATATTAAAGCTAAATCATAATGTGCAGTAGGAAAATTGGGCAAAAATTTAACTGCTTTTTCTAGATATTCTTCGGCTTCGGAAAGCATACCAATTCTATAATAGACATTGCCGCAATGTTTATAAACAATACCGAGATTAGGATTTTCTTCGAGTGCTTTCTTGTAATATTCAATTGCTTTAAAAAACTGCCCGTTTGTTTCCGCTTGATATGCGGCTAAAACATTTTCATTATCGGAATCAAATTGTTGCTTTTCGGTCATAAATTACCTCATTTATAAAAATCATTTTTGCAAATTAAAAAATATGTCAAATTTAGCATTAAGAATTAGACTAAACTCCGGTGCTTAATTCACCAAGCTCCATCAAAGCACTTCTTGATTGAAAATCATCGGGATTCATAGACAGTGCAGATTTAAAAGCGTTCTTAGCTTTATCAGGCTCATTAATTTTTAAATAAGATTCGCCTAAATAGTGATAAGTAGCAGGGCTCGACGGATTTCTTTTCAATAATTCTTTAAAATTTCTTATGGCTTCCTGATAATATGAAAGTTTTAGATTGATAACTCCCAAATGATAAAAAGCAATTGTAAAATTAGGCCTTTCTTGAGATAAAATCGTAAAATGCTCTTTCGCTCTATATAAATCATCATTGAGCAGATTGATAAGCCCACACCAATAATGAGCCATTATGAATTTTTCGTCTAATTCAATTACTTTTTCAAGAGATTCTTTTGCCTGTTGAATATTGGCTGTTCTGTAATAAGATAAACCCAAATAATACCAAGCATTAGGATAATCCGGTAATGTTTTAATAGCTTTGGATAAATAAGGAATAGCGTCTTCGAACATAGCAACTCTGTAGTATGCTCTACCCAAAAGTTTATAAATCAATCCATTGCCGTGATTATCATCAATTACTTTATGATACAGCTCAATTGCATCGAAATATTTGCCCTGATTTTCGAGAATCAGGGCTTTTAATATTACAGGGTTTTCTTCAATGATTTGCTCATCATTTTGAAGATTATCATTATCTTCCATAATTATTTTTTTATTAATACATCAAATTAAAATTTCATAGGAACAGGTGTGTCGCCTGAGTAATCATAAAAACCTTTGCCGGATTTTCTGCCGAGATAACCTGCGGCAACGACTTTCTTCAACAAGGGACAAGGTCTGAATCTCGGGTCGCCAATATCTTCGTGCAAAACTTCCATAATAGCTAATGTTACATCTAAACCGATTAAATCTGCAAGGAATAAAGGTCCCATTGGATGAGCAAGTCCTAATTTCGCAACATTGTCAATAGCATCAACAGTCCCAACACCTTCCATAACAGCAAAAACAGCTTCATTAATCAATGGCATAAGTATTCTGTTAGCTATAAATCCGGGATAATCATTTGCTAATACGGGGATTTTGTTCAATTTCTCTGCTAATTCTTTTACATTATTATAAGTCTCATCACTTGTTGCCAATCCTCTTGTTACTTCAACGAGTTTCATCATAGGCACGGGATTCATAAAGTGCATACCGATGACTTTATCAGCTCTATTTGTCTTCGATGCAATTTCAGTAATTGAAATAGTAGAAGTGTTTGAACCCAAAATAACATCGGGACGAACTAATTTATCAAGGTCAGCAAATAGTTTGAATTTTAAATCTTTATTTTCGATAACAGCTTCAACAACAAAATCTGCATCTTTTCCATCTTCTAATTTTGTAGTGCCTGTGATTCTGCTTAAAGTATTATCAGCATCTTCTTGTGTAATTTTTTCTTTTTTAACTTGTCTATCCAAGTTCTTTTTAATAGTTGCCAAACCTTTATCTAAAGCCGCTTCAAATACATCGCAAAGAATTACTTCGTAGCCGAATTGGGCATAAGTATGAGCAATTCCGTTACCCATAGTTCCCGCTCCGATAACTAATACTGTTTTAATATCCATTTCAATCTCCTTTATGTAGAATAATTTTAAAATTTACTCAAAAATATTTATGAAAGTAAGAAAAAGTTTGGAAAAAAAGAAATCTACTTTATATTAGTATTAAATTTTTTGAAATTATTTCAAAATAAATTAGAAATAGGTCGATTATGGAAAATATCAATTTCAAATCATTCGAAGTAATAGAAAAAGAAAACAATCTTTTTCATAGGTACATTAGAGAAAAAAATATCAATGAATTACCGGAAAGCGATGTATTAATTCAGGTACATTATTCTGCTCTGAATTATAAAGATGCTTTATCTGCAAGTGGGCATAAAGGAATAACAAGGTCTTATCCACATACCCCGGGTATAGATGCTTCGGGCATAGTTGTCGAAAGCAATTCTTCCGACTTCCATACAGGTCAAGAAGTTCTAGTTACAGGTTATGATTTGGGGATGAATACCTCAGGCGGGTTCCAACAATATATTAGAGTTCCTGCTAACTGGGTCGTTGCAGTACCTTATGGAATGTCATTAAGGGAAGTAATGATTTACGGTACTTCGGGATTTACTGCCGGTATTTGCATTAATGAACTTCAAAAACATAATGTTACAGCGAAATTAGGAAAGATATTAGTAAGCGGTGCAACCGGTGGTGTCGGCACATTAGCAATTTCTATGCTTTCTAAGGCAGGTTATTACGTAATTGCTTCAACAGGCAAAATGGATAAAATTGATTATTTGTTGGAACTGGGAGCAAAAGAAATTATACCAAGAGCTGATGTTATTGATAATAGTGGAAAGCCTCTTTTAAAAGGGAAATGGATTGGGGCGATTGATAATGTGGGCGGTAGAACTTTGTCCACAATAATTAAATCTACTTTGCCTCGTGGGGCTGTCTGTTGTTTAGGTCTTGTTGAATCGGATAAATTGGAAAGTACTGTTTACCCATTTATTTTGCGTGGTATAACTTTAATCGGCATTGACTCTGCAGAAAGACCTATGGATTATCGTTTGAATATCTGGAATAGAATTGCCACCGAGTGGAGAATTGAAAACACGGAATATTTTATAAAAGAAATTAAGCTCGAACAATTAAGTGATGAAATTGATATTATTTTGCAAGGTGGTCAAGTTGGCAAGGTTTTAATAAATATAGTTAATTCCTAAGAAAATAAATAAAAGAAGAAGACGAACTATAATTTTCCATTGACAGTTACAGTATTTTTATTTTTTCGATATTTTTATTTCTTGTTTCCATTATCCTTGGAAAATTATATTGTCTGGAAAAACTCTAAATTAAAAATATTAAGCTAAACATTTTTGATATCCTTATTCTGTGTTATTGAGCGAATATTTTTTTTGAAATTCTCTTATAAATAATAACAAATTTCATATATAATTTTCGTTTAAATTATTTTTTGTTTAGATATTTTTTCCTTTGCCTTTTCCTTTGATTTCCTGTTATTATTTTTTCAATAATCAAAATCAAATAGGGTAGGGGATTACAAGACCTTGTATGTGTCAGACTTTGCACATTATACGATAAATTATGACTTTTTATATATTACTATAATTTGTCATTGCCTTGATGTATTATAGGTTTTATATTGTCCTTGATGATTTACAAATCGTAATAATATCTATACCATTTGTTTTGTTCTAATGTATATTAGTGTTCGTAAATATAAATTGAAGTTTCTTTTAATATCTCTGGGAGTTCGTCTTATGACTATTAATTTGAACTTTATTTCCAATATAATTATATTTCAATATCTTAATTGAAAATAGCAGATTTTTCCTATATCGTTTTTTTACATTTGAAGTATAATAGCAAAGACTATATCCTAAAATATTTGTATTATCTAAAATGGCATTGTATGTTTGTATTAAATTAATTTGTTAAAATAATTATGCTATCATTATGAAAACAATTAATTCTCTTATGTTTGTCGTCATAATATATTTATTGTTATTTTCCTGTTCGGTTAAAAAAAAGAATAATCCTATAATTTATGATGATAAAGTCATAAATATTAATTTTACAACAACTGATTGGTACACAAGTATAAATAAGTATAGCGATAGTTTATTCTTTGGGAAAATCAATCTTAAAATTGCAGGTTCGACAGATGCCGATTCTGTATTTATCAAAACTTTTGGAGACGGTTTGATTTCATGGCAAAATTTAAACATAAATTCTTCGAATGTATTCAGCGATGACATCAATATTTCATTTACACCTTTTAATAATTCACCTATTGGAACTGAGACAAATTCCAAAACAATTTTAAAAGCAATTAAAGATACTGATACTTTAATAGTTGATTTAAAAAGTGGCAAATTAATTTATTAAAATACAATCTATAAAATTGAGTAGTGGGATTTTAGAAATTAAAAAAGCTGTAGAAACATAATATTGCTTTGTCTCTACAGCTTAATCAGAGATCTAATCCATTGAATTATTATTTCGGAACATTATTTTTATATTTCTTTGTTCTGAGTTTTTGTAAATCTTGCAGAGATTTACTTTTACAACCTCTTTCAGTTGTGCCGATTCTTACTTCCCAAGTGCCATCTTCTCGAGGTGTCCAAATTATTTGTTCATATCTTAGTTTTCTCGGGACATCAACAATAGTCAAAGATGGGTTTTGTACTATAAACAATTGGCAAATCTTTGAGAAATGAACATCTACTCTTTGATTTTTATTCATTAATTGAATATAATACCCACCTTCCCAAGATTCATACTTTACGTATGTGTCGTCAGGGTCAATACCGTCATAAATAAAATTAACAGTAGTGCCGTTTTTAACAAAAATTCTTTTTCCGAGTTCCGAAAATGTAACAACTGTATCGGGTGATTCGGCGGGAGTAAATCCGGCAACCGGTCCTGAATCATCATCCGGTATATATACTGTTCTTGTAGTTTGTATATCGGAAGAATAATCTTCACTTGAATTTTGGAAATCGTCATCGCCTCTATAAACATTTGCACAAGAAAACATTAATAGAGAAGTTAAAATTACTGCTAATTTAATTATATTATTTTTCATAAATTCTCCTATATTTATTATCTGATAATTACCGGTTTTTGTTTTAAATTCAAAGCTTTTATAGTCCAAGAAACAGATTTCATTGCTTTTATTGCTTCCATTGCTTCCGAGTAACAACCCGAATACAATTCATAATGTCTATTCTCGCCAAAATTATCTAAAATCTCAACAACTCTAACATTTTTTACTCCTGCGGCAATAAGGATGTTCTTTGCTTCAATTGCATCACTTGATTTGTCATAAGATTTGTAATAAATTTTATAACAAAATAGTTCGCTTTTTTCAGTTTTAATTTGCTCTTCTTCCTTCGGTGGAGGCAGAGGTTTAACAACTTCATTCAAAACAAGCTCTTTTTCTTCTCCATTGCTTTGCGCTTCTGTTTTTTCTTCTTCTACTTCTTTGCTTTCCTTTTCTGTTGGCTCTTTCTGAGTTTTAAATTTAACTTCAATATTTTCATTAGCTTTTTTAGTTTCTTTCTTTTGTTCCGCATTTGTTTCATCAGCAGGTTTCACAGGAGTTACATCAACAGGAGGCACATTCGTAGTGATATGTTTATACTGATATTTCAATTTGCCTCCAGCCAATCTTTTATGAGTACTTAATTCTTCCGGTCGTAGAATATCAAGATAAATTTCAATTCTTCGGCTTTGCGGGTCGTCTTTCAATCCTCTTTTCTTAAAACCTTCTTTGTCAATACCAAAACCTTCCACATCAAGAATAACTCTGCCGTTGTCTCTCAATTGAGCATAAATAGGTGAACGTTTTCTCATTGCTTTATCAAAAGTTTCAAATGTAAAATAAGCTCTCAACTTGGAAAGCAGAATATTTCCTTTTTCTCCTTTATCGGGAAGTTTTATCCAAGCCCCGTTCTTATTATTAGGGTCAAGGGACCAATTATAATTCCACATATTCAATCCTGTATTAATAGTAACCGGCTGACCTTTTTCGTCAACACCGATAGTTACGGTTTTATCGGGATAAATCCTTTTTCCTTTTGATTCCGGTCTATATGGGTGGTCCTTGCCTCCCGATAAACCACGTGGGTCAGTATAGCCGTGTACGGTAACTTTTAAGAACAAAGTATCACGGCAAAAATCTTGAAATGCAGGCAGAATTTCTTCTAAGGGTTCATAAATTTGTTGTCTGAAACTTTTTGTAACTTTTTTTGTTAAATCATCATAATTATATCCTGTGGAATCAACAAAACCGGTTTGATTAAAAAATCCGTTTGCCTCTCTTTTTCTATATTCTTTAATATTCTCAACTGTGTTAGGATACCAATATCCTGTAATGAAATAGGGTAAAGTATCAGTCGAATTGAAAACTATCGGCGGAATTTCGACTTTCTGTCTTGTTATCAAAACATTTTTAATAAATAAAGTGTCTTTGCCATAAGGTTGAACGGTTTTAACAATCAAATTCTCAGGTCCTTCGATTCTATTACTATAACATTCTTCTTCGACGAACTTAGAAAATTTAATTTGATATTCTTTGTCAGCATCAACTTCGTAAGGCATACCGGAATTAATTTCGGTAGATTTCTCAGTAGCTAAATCAACCAAAGTCATATTCAAACCGATTTTCGGTCTTGGAGCTTGAATTACATTGCCATTAGCATCTAATATTTTTTCACTGACATTAACTTGCAAACGAATCCTTGATTTTGGTAATGAGTAAGCATAAATATTTCTTTTTTCAAATTTGGAATCTCTGTTTGAAGTCAAAAATATATTTTTCCTATCGGGAGTAATGAAGGGGAATTCATCATCACTGGAGGAATTATATTTTAAATCGCTCGGGACACTTAAACCGTATTTTTCTGCATCATTTTTAATTGCTACATCTAACAAAACAGGATTGATTGGCAATAAAATACCAAAATCGTTTTTATAATCCGCTCGATAAATATCTTGCTTAGTATCCGATAATTTATTGTTTTTATAATCCCAATTGCTTGCATAGTAAAAATATCCATCTGCACCACAATGAGGCGACCTTTCATCTCCTTTAGTGTTTATATTCGGAACTAATTTCGGTTTCGACCATACACCGCGATAATCAAGCACGGAATACCAAATATCAAGCCCCCCAATACCGCCTTCTCTATTGGAAACGAAATATAACATTTTACCATCGGTTGATAATGCCGGTTGCGCTTCCCAAGAATCAGCATTATTAACATTATCCAATGGTTTGGGATTGGAAAAACCGTCTAATTTGCGTGTCATTTCCCAAAGGTCAAACAGATAACTTGTACCTCTTGCTTTTTTATTAGTCAAATCCCTTTCGGCGGCGAAAATAATTCTGTCGGAACTTATTGCTTGGGAACCCCTAATGTATTCAGAAATACGGGAAGCGTTAGCTTTGATTTGCTGTGCTTTCGACCAGCCATCATTAATATCTTTTGTATATCGATATTTTGCAGGTCTTGTGCTGAAAAACATTTCCGCACTCACTGCTACTTTCTTTTTGTGTTTAACAGGTCTCGAGCTTGTGAAAAACAAAGTGTCGTTATCTTTACCATAAATTAAATATGCTCCGTAATCCTGATAATCGGAATTGACTTTTGAATCTAAAATTCCGCCGGATAACTTGTCGTTTTGAGCAAAAGTTGTTTTGGGTGCAAATGCAATTATCAATATAATTGAAACGATTGCAGTAATGATATAAAAATAAATTTTCTTTAACATTTTCTCTCCGATAATAATGCTTAATAAATATATATTGGATAAACTGCACGGAACTCAATATCTGATTGCTTGCTTGATGTATTTTCCGAACCGTCATCAACTCTGCGAATGAATATCAAAGCGTAAGTATTAGCACCGAATTTAAAAGCATACACATCATTAACGCTAATACCTGTAATCGGACCGGGACCGTATCCTGTGCTATAAGCCGGGTCATTTGCAAATTCTGTTACTAATGTCGGTACATCGGAAAATTGGGATTCTGCATAATTGCTTTTCCATAATTTCACTTCAATACTATTATCCACTAATTTTAAAATTGGTTCTTGCGGCGGACTTGCACTCTGACTATTGTCATTTACATCAATCCAAATATCACCTAAATTAGGTGGATATGGACCATTAGAGCCGTCTTTTGATTTTAATATAGACCTCGAGCCATCTCCAAATCTATATACTTCATTCTCGGGTGTCGGTTTTTGGGGAGTAGATTGATTATAAGCCCTTAAATTTATTATCGGGCTTATATCGGGGAAAGCTGTAACAATTGAGCTAATATCTAACTCTTGCTTGCAATTTGACCCGTTAATAATTAATTTTATTCCGAATGAACTGTCTGCCAAAGTATAAGGACCGTTGCCTTTTCTCACTTTCAAAATAGCATCTAATTCAGTCAAAGTCGGTGCTATAAACGTTACATCTATAGGCACAGTCTCTCCCGGTTGTAAAGTTATTTGAGTCGGGCTTACGCTGAAAAACTGTTTAGCATAATTATCATTTGGAATAATATCAACTGTAACTGTTGTTTCCGAACAAGATGAATCCGAGTTTTGAATATAGTAACTTTCAGACGCAACAGAAAGTATATTAGGAACGGAAATAAATACTTTGTCATCACTGCGATTGGAAACTAAATCTGTCAATGGTGAATTTGTCCCGAAAGGTTCAAAACTAAATCTATTGCCAACACTTATATAAGGACAGGAATTATCACAACCGTTCCCGCTTATAGCTACAACAACAGGACAATTGTTATTAGTCCCTTGTGGTTTAACGGTTAAATAAAGTATATCCATAGATTCCGACGGACTGCTTGGAGTAAATACACCCGACAAAAGCAATTTCTCACCTTGTTTTAATGATATAGGGAACTTCGGTGAACTGATTTGCCAATCACCATTATTATTTGTGCTATCCAAACTAATATCAACAGTGCAAGGAGTATTATTTACAAAAGCTTCCAAATCATTAAACGCAAGATTTTCACCAATTGGAACTCTTTCTTCCAATTCCAACTGTTTATCCCCGCTAATATCTTGACAATCGCAAGCCGGTTCAACCACTTCCGCCAACAAAGTTATTGCATAAGCACCGAAAGGTCCACTGGGGCATTCCGTCGGGAACCTTGCCAAATCTTTAAAAACGCCAACTTTGTCAGTGCTTAAAGAAAAACAAGCTGTGAGTGAACTCCCCGGTTTCATTACTATTTGTCCGGCTTTAAGAGGAAGTTCTTGCCCGTCAAATGTCAAACTTATCATTGTAAAAGCAGTTTTAAAAGTAGGGTCGTTAAAATATGGAAGTTGTACCGTTATATTTTCCGGTGAATTAGGATTAATCTTCATTGTGTAACAAAGCGGACTGACTTTGGAATTTTTCTTTATTCGAGTCGAGCCTTCATCATTATAAAAATACAAAGTGTCTTCAACAAAGATACCACAATCAATTGCAGGTGCTGATTCTCTAAAAATTAATTTAACAACTGTATCTTTGCAAATATGCACAAAAGGTATATTTTGAATATCGTTATTATAATCGGCAGATATGGAGAATGATTTTCCGAAAACGGGAATTTCAAAATTAAATTCCGCATATCCATTGGAATTTGTAACTAATTGCTGACTTATATTATTATCGTTTATATCGCTAACCTTTATGTCAACACCTCTCAGGGTTTCCACTTGATTAGTTTTGCTATCAACAACTTTTAAAGCAAGGGCTTTAAGTTTTATTTTATTGGATTTTGAAGGTTCTACAGTTTCCATACAGGATTGAACCGAAATAGCCAATAAAAGAATTACTGTAAGTAACCAAAATTTATTTCTAATGATTTTCATATTTCTATCCGTAAAATTAGTTTTCATATTAATTAATATATTTTCTAACATTCAATTTAAAAAGCAAGTCCGAATCTTAATAATAAAGCCGTAGAATTTCTGAACGGATTTTTATTTTCATCGGGAATGTCAGGGCAACAAGTATAAGGTGGCAATGGCAAATTCATACGCCTAAACCCTAAATCTAAAGAAAAATCAACATTGCAACTAATAGCCCAATCATAGCCAATGCCTAAACCATAGAAAAGTCTTTGGTAATCAATGCTCTTGCCAAATAATGGAGCTTCCGATTGGAAATCCAATGGCAAACCGAATGTTCC
The DNA here is from genome assembly GCA_964628675.1 of uncultured Hyphomicrobiales bacterium. Lineage (GTDB taxonomy): Bacteria > Bacteroidota > Ignavibacteria > Kapaibacteriales > UBA2268 > CAZVPQ01. Next base: position 10,765 of record CAZVPQ010000031.1, read on the forward strand.
GTAAACAAACCAAGAATTACAGTTTTCAGAATATTTTGAAGGATTTTGATTAAATGTGTATCTGCTGTATAATCCCAATGGAATAAAAACGGATTCATCAACAGGCATTGCTCCGGTCAAAAAACCCAATTGCAAAGAATTGCTCTTGTCGAGGGCAGGGACATTCCATAATCCCATCAATTCAAATCCAAGTATCATTGAAGAACCGCCTCTATCAAAGCCGAAGAATGAGGACTTATAAACTTCGTCTCCGTTTGCAGTAGGATAAATGACTTGGTCTTGTGAACCGCGATAACCTAAAAACCCTTTCAATTCAAGTTTGTCAAAAAACAAAACACCATCGCGAACTCTACAACAGCCCTCAATTTTTGGCAAATCTTCCACTTTGGATTGAACCGGTGGCGAAAGAGGGTCGGCAACATAAGTTATACGTTTAACTCTATTAACGGGAATTTCGTAAACAGGGGCTTTTTCTCCTTCTTCACAAGGAATTCCAAGGACTCTGACTCTTGCAACTCTTGTTTCTGTTGCAGGTAATAATTTCGGTTTTTCAGCGGATTTTACCGATTGTAATTTAACATTTGGGTCGCACTTATCGGTGATAGGTATTTCGGCTTCGTTTAATTCCACATTCCATGAAACAACATCTTTTGAAGATGAGCAGGACATAAACAGAATTGAAATCAAAGCAAGCAATAATACTATCTTGTTGTTAGTTAATAAGTGTAAGT
>CAZVPQ010000032.1:0-11389 GCA_964628675.1 uncultured Hyphomicrobiales bacterium
TATGAAAGAATTAAAAAAAGAGATCGGTAAAAGGTTAAGAGACATCAGGAATATTTTTCTTGAAGGAGACAAAGTATCAGCTCGGCAATTTGCAAATGCTTTGGGCGAAACAAAGGATAATATAGCCAATTATGAAAATGGCAGAGCTTATATTCCTAATCGTCTATTGATTGCTTTGTATGAACGAGGTTTCAATCCCATTTATATTCTATCAGGAGAAGGTTCTATATTCGCTTCTAATGGGCGAGGTAGAGCATTATTGGAAGCGATAGATTTAAAAAAACTACAAAAAAGAAGGAATGAAAACCACAATGATTATGATTTTTCCAAGTTTAGCATTAAGGAACTCGAAAGAAAGGTTGACCAATTCCAAGTAGCCGCAGGTGATATTATGAAAGTTATTGAAAAGAAGAAGCGAGAAGATTTATCTTTGTAAATAATGTTAGAAAACTTATCAGATTCTCAACTTTACCGTTTGGCAAAGACAACTATTATATATCAACACTTGGGTTTTAGTAATCAAAGCGAAAAGCTCAATAATATTTTGCAAGAATGTCGCAGAAGAAATAATAATGCTTTGTATGAAGAAGCGGCGGAAGATGCTTTGAATTATATCGCCGATTACAATCTGAATAGTATTCCACAAGAAATTAGCCAAGTAAAAAATATAAATTCCTTGAATAAATATGATATTGCCGAATTTTTGAAAGAGTCAATTGATGCAAAAGCAATTAGCCACATTATGCAATTGGATACGGAAGCATCGCCTGAGCTATATATTGAACTGTTCGGTATTAAGCAAAACTCTTTTCTTTGTAAGGTTAATGGCAATTCTATGATTGATATTGGTATAAACAATGCAGACACATTAATAGTAAGCAAAGAATTCGATTTGATTGATAATCAAATTGCCGTTATTTCAATCAATGATAAATTATTTGTTAAAAGAATAAAATATATTGACGGTAATCTCTGGTTTTACTCGGAAAACGAAGAATTCCTGCCTGTAAAGGCATCAAGCGATATGGAAATTAAAGTATTGGGGATAGTCAAGAAAGTTATTCACGATGTGTGAGATTTTTTTTTCTCAATATAAATTATTATATTATCATTTCTTGATACTTGTTATTTTTTTTGGAGAAAACGATGAGCAGAATATCATTGACAATTAAAGATGAAAGCAAATTAGAATTTATTCGTGAATTAATCAGCCAATTTGATTTTGTTGAAATTACAGAGGCTAAGAAAAAGCAAACAAAAAAAAATAGTTTTTTTGATTCTGCCGGGATTTGGGAAAATAGGGATATTTCTGTTGAATCTATCAGAGAATTAGCATGGAAACGTAATCATTAATATTGTGTGATACTAATATAATCATAGAATTTTATAAAAGTAATAACCAAATAATAAAAACTCTAAAGAAAATTAAAGAAAACAATATCGATATTAGTATTATTACAGCTGGCGAGTTGTTATTTGGAGCTTTAAATAAAAAGGAACTTTCTATTATTCAAAATAGTATTTATTCACTCAATTTAATTGAGATCAACACTGATATTAGCTCTATATTTATTAATTTAATGAGTAAATATTCATTGAGCCATAGAATTTCAATACCTGATTGTCTTATTGCTTCAACTGCGGTTTCTTATAATATTCCACTTTATACATTAAATAAAAAAGATTTTAAATTTATTGAAGGTATTAATATTTATGAATAATAACATATAAATATTAAAATATTCTGCCATTTGTTCACTTCTCTATGTCAATAATACAAGTGTGTATAGTTCAATCTGACAAAATTTTATTTCCTTCTGTCAAAAATTCAAACTGCGGTGGATTGGCACGGAATTTAATATTATTAGTGATGTTATTGTTTAGTTTTTTTTTGAAATATTATGTATAATTTTCTAATGTAAGGAGGCTTATTATGAACTTAATAAAGTATAATCCCTTTAGGGAATTCGACAGCTTAGCTAAAAGAATGTCCGGTTTGCTTAATGGGTTTGATGATTCTGGTTTCTCGGACGACTTTGGATTGAAGAGGAATATTTTCCCGGCAGTTGATATTAAAGAAGATGATAAAAACTATTTTTTGCATGCGGAAGTTCCGGGGATAAAAAAAGACGATATAAAGATTACAATGAGCGAAGACAATATTTTGCAAATTAAAGGCGAAAAGAAATATGAGGATAAGAATGAAAAAGACAATTGGATTAGGGTAGAAAGAGGTTTCGGCGAATTTTCCCGTTCATTCGCTCTTCCCGAAAACGTCATGCAAGATAATATCAAAGCGAAATATAAAGATGGAATTTTGGAAATAACTTTAGAGAAAAAAGAACCGTCAAAACCAAAAGAGATAGAAGTAAAAATTAATTAAAACCGCTAAGCTTGGAAAATAGACAGCCCTTATGAGATGTATCTTGTAAGGGTTGTTGTTTTATTTTATAATAGAGAATCTTTGATAATGTTTTACGTAACCATTTTGCAAAACGATAAAATAATTACCTGAAACCATATCACTTAAATCAATTTGCTTTTTTGCAAAACTAAGTTCCAGTTCTTTAATATTTCTTCCGAAAGAATCGTAGATAATTATATGCGTATTGGAATACATAGGAGTATTGAAAGTAATATTTAGAATATTATTAGCCGGATTGGGATAAACAGTGAAAGAATTATTTTCATATGCTTTCTCTTTCACATCAGTAAATGGAATTGTATGAATAATAATACACTCAGAAGAATGAATGACAATATAAGAAGAAGGGCTTAAACGTTCAAAATAAATATTTTGTTCTTGGATTTGTCCTGAATCGGAAACTTCACCTCCGCCCGATGTATGAATCACGTTCCAGAAATTAATACTAAAAGTCGGAACATCATCAGTTTTTATTACCATATCGGAATCAGAAGTATTGCAAAATACAATACCATTTTGATATTCTCTTTTCCATAGAGATTGCCAGCCCTCCCCTTTTACCCTCAATGTTTCAAGAGTTTTTGGCAAAGCGGATTGTTTGCCTAAATTGATTTCATATTCAGGATACCAAGCTACAATTTGAGGATTAATATTAATAAATGAGTTCTCATTTTTTACCAGCATATACATAGCGGTTCTACGGTATCTTTCTTCGGGAGTATTGGCATTGAACTGTGCAATTAAAATTTTACCTCTACCTGTTATATGGCGGATACATCTGTCAAGAGTAAGCCACATATCATAGCCCTTGTAATTGCCGAATCCTTCCATCATTGCCCCATCAATAGTTTCTCCGTTTTCGTCTCCATCTAACCAAACCGGGTCATATACAGTAGTAACCATTTGATCAGTATTGGGTATCACAAGAAAATCGGTATCGCTTGAATGAAAAGCCTTATAGATATTTTGAAAATAATTCAAATACAAATCATTCATCCAAGGTGCAAAATCGCTATAATTAATCATTTTATCATTATAAGCAAAAGGTTTATGAGGTTCTTGCCACCAGTTGAAATTTTTTGGTGCGGGATTTTGTAATTTCGGATTATACAAAAAGCTATTTGTTTCAACCGATACATCGAAAAAACATCCTTCATTTTTATTACCTGTCATCCAATCTTTACACTGGAAAATAAGATAATCATTCCAATCGATATTTGCAATATTCATTAGCCAATAAGGGTCATTATGCCACACTCTATGGGCTTTATCTTCAATATCATAATGCTGAAACATTGATTCAAATCGATTACTGTTTAATGCAATTCCTTGTTTAATTAACCAAGGTTGGAAATGTGTAGTCCATTCGGAGACATAACCCTCAGGAGATACAACACCAATAAAACCATCTCCTGATTGCGATTTAGGATTAGGGCAATCGTCGTTATGTTCGGGATTTAATCCAACAGCAAGATGATAAATTAAACCTAAGAAATTAGGATTATACTTTCTATAATCTTCTATTTGATAATCCCAAATCTTTTGAGTGCCTATATAGTTTTTTGCGGCGAATTCAACTTTTCCATCAGTTAACCAATTGGGGACTAATTGGTCAGCCCAAACTAAATTCCATATTTTTGTCGAAGGAATAAATCTATTATCGGATAAATTGAGATTAAGAGTAGATTTTTCAAGGCTATCAAGAGGAAGCCAAGAATAGACTTTTGCTTTGGAATTGATAATTTGGAAAAAGACTAGCAAAACAATAATAAATGTTTTCATAAATCTAGGCTCTTATATATCAATAATTTGTTTATATTAATGGGCGAGCGGTGGGATTCGAACCCACGGCCACCAGTGCCACAAACTGGTGCTCTGCCAACTGAGCTACGCCCGCCATTTATAGGGATTACAAATTTAACTAATTTTATTTTTATATCAAACTTAGCAAGCAAAATATATTTTTAAATGCAAAAGCTTATCTAATAAAGGGGATAAAAGAAAATTACAAAAAAGCTCTTATTTATTATTTCGTTTATTCAAGAAATATTTAAAACATTCAAATATTTTTATTATCTTATTCGCTTATTATTTTTCATTTGAAAGAAATAATTTGGATATTGATATTAACATAAACGATTTATTGATTTCTGCGGTTCAAAAGTCATTTGATATTTATTCGCAAAATCTGGAATTAAGTAAAAATGCTTTCTCAGAGAAGAATATTCACGATTTCAGGGTTTGTATAAGACGTTTTCTTGCTGTTAATTCTTTAATTTTTAAATTAACAAATAACAAGGATTGTGTTGAATTAAAACTTAAATTAAAATATCAGTTGAAGTTATTTAATCCGCTCCGAGATAATCAAGTTCAGTTTTTGAAAACTTATGAATTAGTCTATAATTTCCCTATTCTTTATAAATATTTGCATTTTTTATTAGACCGTGAAGAGACTTTGATTTTACCATTACAAGAAGCGATTATTTCATTTGAACTTAATGGAATTAAAGAGCTTATAAGAAAAATCATAGCAAGTACTCAGGAAAACAGACAATCCAAAAATTTAGGCAAAGAAGAATTAATAAATTTGGCAAATGCTCGATTTGAAAAAGTTATTAACAAACATAATCTTGTTAATTCTAATGATTTAAGAACAATTCACAAAGTAAGGCTCGCATATAAAAAATTTAGATATACTATGGAAATATTGCGTGAAATTATTGGATTAACTGACGAAGATTTGGTTTTAATGAAATCTTTGCAAACAACAATGGGCAATATTCAAGATAATGCGGTTTATTTCAGAAATTTCAGCGATTTTGCAATTTCGCAAAATTTGGAAGAAAAAAAGGCAGAAGAAGTGAAAAATTATATTTTGCATATCAGAAAATTATTGATTGAAGAATATTTTTCTAATTTCGGCATAATTTATGAGTTTCAAAAAAAGTTAATATTTGAATAAAAAATATAGAACAAGATAAGAGTAAATTTTATAAATTTGAATAATATTGATAATATAAGTAAGCTTTATGATGCTGGATTTAGAAAGAAAGAAAAAGATAAGATTTTACTTGGAAATATTTTTATCGATAATAGGCTTACTATCATTAATTACATTTCTATTGATTCTCGGTTTTAAATTAGATGAATACGAATTATATATTATCAAAATATTAATGGTGATAATAGCTTTTTCTTTTATTATCCAAGAATTTGCCCGATGGTTTTTAGCTACAAAAATCACTATTTATCTTAAACGGCGGTGGTTAGAAAACCTACTGGCTTTAATTTTATTAGCAGATATTATTTCTCCCTATTCCGTCGTTCATTATCTTGTTTATCTATCGCCAAGCCTAACAATCAAGCAGGCGACCTTAATTTATCTCGGCGTTATTCAAGCTGTAATTTTACTTGCTATAATAGTAAAAGCATTAAGATATAATTATTTAATTTCGAGAATAAAATTAGCTCCCGGTGCGATTTTCGCTATAAGTTTTGCTTCTATCATCATATTCGGAACAATATTATTATTGCTACCCAATGCAACACCTGATGGCAAGTCATTAAGCTTTATTGATGCATTGTTCACTTCTACGAGTTCGGTTTGCGTAACAGGTTTAATTGTAGTTGATACAGCAAAGGATTTTACACTTTTGGGGAAAACAGTGATTTTGTTTTTAATTCAAGTGGGTGGTTTGGGTGTTATGACTTTGACAACGTTCTTCGCGATATTTCTATCCGGAGGTGTGAGTTATCGTTTCCGTATAGTGATGAAAGATTTATTGAGCCAAGAAAATTTGAGTGAAATCACATCATTATTAATAAAAATATTGCTATTTACTGTTATAATCGAAAGTTTTGGAGCTTTGATTTTATATTTATCTATGGGAGGCTCATTTATTGATTTCAGTTGGAATTATTTCGGAACTAGTGTATTTCATTCGGTATCAGCTTTCTGTAATGCGGGCTTCTCAACTTATTCATCGGGCTTGATGGACAATCAAGTAGCTTCTAATTATTATTTTCTAACGGTAATAATGGTATTAATAGTTATCGGCGGTTTGGGATTTACTGTTTTGTCTAATTTTTCAACACTTGATTTTTCACGCAAAAAGAAAAAAAGATTGAAATACCAATTGTCTATGTCAACAAAAATTGTGTTGTCTTCAACAGCTATTTTGATATTTGGAGGTGCTTTGGTGATTTACATAGCCGAACCTTTTACTTTTGATACAACATTAACAACCGGACAGAAGCTTTTCCATTCTTTATTCCTTTCAATAACAACAAGAACAGCAGGTTTTAATACAATTCCGACTGAACAAATTGCAAATGTTGTCGTTCTGATAACCCTGACTTTGATGTGGATAGGAGCTTCACCGGGTTCAACCGGAGGTGGTGTAAAAACAACGACAATCAGCATTACACTTTTGGCTTTGTTTAATCTAATGCGTGGAAAAGAAAAAGTAGAAATTTTCGGAAGAGAAATATCATTTAGTAGCATTAGAAAAGCTTTTATGATTATTTTGTCTTCTTTGATTTTGCTTTGTATTGCAACAATATTATTAATTTGGATTGAGCCGGACAAAAAACCTTTGGATTTGATTTTTGAAGCGGTTTCGGCAATTAGTACAGTTGGTTTATCAAGGAATATTACACATTTTCTTGGTTCAGGTGGCAAAACGGTTATAATTTTGTTAATGTTTATCGGCAGAATAGGTGTGTTGACTTTTTTCCTTGCTTTTGTTAAAGGAGCAGTGCAACCGAGATATTCTTTGCCGAAAACAGAAATAATGGTTGGTTAATAATATTTATTCGTTTATATTGATATTTGTCTAATTCTTTGAGAAGAAATTATGAATGTAAAATATTGTGTTATAGGTTTGGGATACTTCGGCTATCACTTGGCAATTGCATTGAGCAAAGCCGGTGCCGAAGTTTTGGCAGTTGATAATCATCAAGATAAAGTGGATGAAATTGCTGAAAAGGTTACTCATGCGGTATGTATGGATTCCACAGATAAACGCGCATTGCGAAGTCTGGGATTGGAAGAAATGGATGCTGTTATTGTGGCAATCGGCGAAGGTTTCGAGAGTTCTATTATGACAACGGCTCATTTGCAAGAATTAGGCATAAAGAAAATTTACAATCGTGTTACATCTAAAGTCCACGAAAGAATTTTGGATTTGATGAATATCGAGGAACTTTTATTGCCGGAAGCAGAAGCCGCCGAACAGCTTAAAAACCGATTGATGACGCCCGGACTGATTGAAGCTTTTAAAATTAATGATGAATACGGTATTTTTGAAATACAAATACCGGATATGTTCGTTGGCAAAACTATTATCGAAACCGATTTAAGAAAACAATATAATTTGAATTTGGTTACTATTAAACGAAAGGGCGAAAAGAAAAAATTGCTTCCTTTCAAAAGTGATAATAAATCTTATGTTATTGGTGTACCACAACCTAGTAGCAAAATGCTGAAAGGGGATATTCTCTTTTTGTTCGGTAGTGAAAAAGATATTAAAAAATTACTCGAAGAAAATTGAAAATAAAATTTATAAAATATACTTGTATCTTTCTATTATTAAATTTAGCTACTCTATTGGCTGGAAATCATTGGTCTTCGCCTAATGATATTTCAATATTGAATTCGCCAAAAGATGAGTTCGCACCCGTTTGGAATAAATATCAAAACAAACTTTATTTTAATTCCACTCGAACAAGTTATTCCCTGTTTTATTATAGTGAAATTACAGATAGTTCTATTTTTACCGTACCCAAACTCGTTTTAGGTGATTTAAATCAAAAAAGAAATAATCAATCTTATATCACTTTTGAGAAAAAAGATTTAGCTTATATTTCTGCTTTTCGGCAATTTGAAAACCGTTCTTATGTGAATATATTTCAAACGAGACTTAAAAAAAATTCTTGGCTAAAAGCTTTTGATATCGACAGTTTGGAATTACCAATGTTTATGTCGCACTCAACTGTATCTCCGGACGGAACTTTTTTAATATTTGCAACTACTCTTAATTCGGAATTCGGTGATACGGATTTATGGATGGCAATTAAACAAGAAAATGGTACTTGGGGAAATTTTATTCGATTGGAGCAATTGAAAACACCCGGGAATGAGATTACACCATATTTGCATACTGACGATACTTTGTATTTTGCATCTGATGGACAGGAAGGTCCGGGTGGGTACGATTTGTTTTATAGCACTAAAGAAAATGGTGTTTGGCAACAACCTTATCCTATTGATGAGCTGAACACAGAATTCAACGAATCGGATTTTACAATTTTGCCTAATGGATTAGCAATTTTTTCATCAGATAGACCCGGTGGCAAAGGTGGATTAGATTTGTACCTAACTAAAAAATTTTCTGCCAATATAGATTTACAAAAGCAAATTAATATAGATTTTTCCATAGCGGCTCAAATGCCATCAATTATGGTGAAAGCTGAAATTTCTGAATTTACTTATCCTTTGATTCCCTATTATTTCTTTGATAATATCTCAAACATTTTCCAAATTCAAAAAAAATCTTCAATTAATAATTTTAAATCTATGATTGACAATTCGATTTTTATTATTAACGAGCAAATTAAGAAAATATCCGATGCAAAATTATATATCACTGTATATTTAAATAGTACTGTTGTAAATCAACAAGTACAAAACTCCGTTAGACAACAAATAGTTGATAAATTGGAGCTTCCAATTGATAAATTAATTCTTAATATTGTAGAAATGCCAGTGCATTACAAAGCATTATTTAAAAATAATCTTTCATATATGAAATTTGAATCCAATAAGGATTTTGTATTTAATTCTTATCGTAAATCTAAGAAATCAATATCTATAATACCACCGGTTTTAGAAATAACATTGAATGCTCGCCCACGAAAATTAATCAAATCATGGAGTAGCATTGTAACATTAGACGGATTAAAAACTCAAGAAAAACAAACCGGTCATATATTGCCTTTTACATTTACGTATAATTTATTGAATTATAAAGAAGAATTATTTAAAAAGGATTCATTGCTTGTTGTTATTGATGCAAAAGATAGTTTGGGGAACTCTCATAATTATCAACAATCATTTATTGTAACTCATAATACTACAGAAGCAGAAAATTTTGTGAAATATGGGAACAAATTATACAAAGTTTTTAATTTAATAATTATTGACCCTTCTCAATTGATTGATGGCAACGCATTTTTGAATATCTCCAGAGAAATTGCCGAAGAAACAAGAAAATCAAACAATTTAATAATTCATTATTTTTCTAAATCTAAAATCAGTAAAATTATAGCATTAAAAATCGCAGATGCTTTAAAAAATCAAATAAATGGGAGTAAATTTAATATATCAATTGAAAAAATGAATTTCAAAAATAACATAAGAAAAGAATTAAGTCTTTTTGAATTTCAAGTATTAGTAGAAGAGTAAATTTTATATGCTTGATTAGCTCAATTTCTTGTTAGCGTTTTGTAGAAATAAATGTAATTTACAAAATAAGAAATGTTAAGATTTAATTACAAAATCTATTTGTGTCTCTCCGAAAATTTTACTTTTCTCAATTTTTAATTCTTTAGTTAAGAGTAATTTTTTTAATATTGAATGTTCAACAACTATAACCCCATTATTTTTAATCAGTTGTAATTGATTTATTTGAATTAATAATTCGTTAAAATCAGTCAATTTGTAAGGTGGGTCAATAAAAATCAAATCAAATTGCAGATTGTGATAATCTTGTTTGAATGTCTTTATTTTTTTGATAGCATCACCTTTAACAATTTTTCTTGTTTCGTTATTAAGTTTTAACTCTTTAGCAATATTTTGTATTAAATTAATAGATTTAAAATTATTATCAAAAAAATAACAAGAAGAGGCACCTCTGCTGATGGCTTCAAAACCTAACATTCCTGTACCTGCGAATATATCAGCAAGAATAATATCATTAAAATCAATAAGATTAGCAAGAATATTAAAGATAGACTCTCTTACATTGTCAGTTGTTGGTCGTATATTAGAAGGTATTTTTCCGCTAAATTTTCTGCCCTTGTACTGCCCGCCAATGATTCGCATCAGAATAAGTTAGTTTTTTCGCTATACTCCGGTAAATTGCCTCCGATACAAGGTGGGAATAAATGTGCTACACGGGACATATATTGCTTATGCCTTTGGTCCAAATCAGTAGTAAACATTCTAAAAGCATTTAGTTTGCCAACAGTCGGTACAGACATCATTATTAAAGATTGTGCAATAACTAACATATCGATATCCAATCCATCACCAAAAAGATATACGGCATCAATATTTTCTATATATTTACCGGTTATTTTTTCGATTTCTTCTAAACATACATCACCAATCATTTCTTTGTCTTTTAATTTAGCTAAATTATAATATAAAGGTTTACCATTTGTTATAACGCTAATATCAAGAAATTTCTCGCCTACCCCGATTATTGCAACATTTTTGTTCTTCATTTCGGGATAATTATATAAAAATGCAGAATGTGCGTTAAGCTGGCTTATTTCTATATTATTAATTGGAAGATTTAAATTTGAGAATAGCTCTTTACAAGAAATAAAGTTCAATTTGGGAACAATAGTAGCTAACATAATCTCTTTGCCATCTAATTTAGGGGCAAAATTAATAACCGAAGGAATAAAATCATGATAATTAAACTGAGGAAAAGAATTCTTGATTTCTATATCAACTAATTTCTTTTTTTCCTCAAGGGACATATTTTTTTTTCCTGGGATTTTAGTTACCAATACGCTTTCTGCAGGCAAAGTAACAGAAATTCTAGAAATCTCACCGATTTCATTTAATATTTCTTTCAGTTCATCAGCGGCTATCATTGTGTCTATAGCTTCGGGGTCTTCCAAATCAATCGCTTGATCGGTGGTATTATACAGCTCAATCCATTCGTCTGAGGT
>CAZVPQ010000033.1:0-11260 GCA_964628675.1 uncultured Hyphomicrobiales bacterium
TTAGAATTTTGCTAACACATCTTTTAAATCCGGATTACCGATTTCCTGCAAGTCGTAATAAACCCTTGTATTCGGTTTGTTAATTTTTACAATACGGTTCAAATCAATGGGTGTACCGATAACAACAGAATCACATTTTACTTTGGCTATTGTTTTTTCCAAATCTTTCATTTGCTGGTCTCCATAACCCATTGCAGGTAACAAAGTACCTATATCGGGATATTTCTTGTATGTTTCGGTAATTTTGCCAACAGTATATGGTCGAGGGTCAATCAAATCAGATGCACCATAGCGTAACGCCGCAACTGTGCCGGCACCTTGATCCATTTCGCCGTGAGTCAAAGTTGGTCCGTCTTCGATAACCAATACTTTTTTGCCTTCTATAACTTTTGGATTTTCAGCAACAACGGAAGACGCCGCTAAAATAATCTGGGCTTTCGGGTTGTATTCTCTAATATTATCAAGAACAAATTCAATATCTTCAGGATAAGCGGAATCAATTTTATTAACAACAACTACATCAGCCATTCTTAAATTGACCTCGCCCGGATAATAACTAATTTCGTCCCCGGGACGCAAAGGGTCAACAACAACAATCGAAAGGTCGTGTTTATAAAATGACATATCATTATTGCCACCATCCCAAACGATGACATCTGCTTCCTTTTCGGCTTCTCGTACAATAGCTTCATAATCGACACCCGAATAAATCACTGCACCCATAGCAATATGAGGTTCATATTCTTCCATTTCTTCAATAGTGCATTTATGTTTTGTCAAATCAGATAGTTTTGCAAATCTTTGAACTTTTTGTTTAGCTAAATCACCATAAGGCATAGGATGGCGAATAGAAACTACTTTTTTGCCCGCTGACATCAATTGGCGTACAACTTCGCGTGTTGTTTGACTTTTGCCACAACCCGTACGAACAGCAGTAACGGAAATAATAGGTTTCGTTGATTTAATCATAGTCGGATAAGAACCTAACATTGAAAATTTTGCTCCCATCATCATTACTCTTGAACCAATGTGCATTACTCTATCATAAGGCAAATCACTATAAGACAAAACACATTCGTTAACTTTGTACTTTTTAATCAATTTTTCCAAATCATCTTCCGGAAAAATCGGAATACCTTTAGGATAATATTCCCCGGCTAAAGAGGCAGGATATTTTCTGCCTGCAATGTCAGGAATTTGTGCCGCAGTGAAAGCAACAACTTCAGTATCGGAGCAATTTCTATAATATGTATTAAAATTATGGAAATCACGTCCGGCAGCTCCAATGATAATAACTTTTTTCTTATCTTTTTTCATACAAAACTCCTATTAAAAAAATTAAAAAAAACATTAATCTAATTCTTTAACTACCTTCTCTATTCTCTCCATAGCCCAATCAATCTCTTTTTTAGTAATTACAAGTGGCGGAGCAAAACGAATGATATTTTCATGCGTTTCTTTGCATAAAATACCTTCCGCTTTTAATCTCTCTGTATATGGTCTTGCTTTTGTATCAAGCACAAAGCCAATCCATAAACCACGTCCTCTCACTTTAACAAGATGCGGGCTATCAATAGCTCTTAATTTCTCAATAAAATAATCACCCAATTCTTTTGATTTCTGAATAAGATTTTCTTCTTCAATAACTTCTAATGCTTTTACGGCAACAGCGGCTCCCAAAGGATTACCACCAAAAGTAGAACCATGTTCACCGGGTTTTATTACTCCTAATATTTCCTTGCTGGCAAGAATTGCAGAAACAGGATAAAAACCACCGGATAAAGCTTTTCCGATAATAACTATGTCAGGGTGGACATCTTCATATTGATGAGCAAATAATTTTCCGGCTCTACCCAAACCCGATTGAATTTCGTCAGTAATAAATAAAATATTATTATCTTTGCATACTTGCTCTACGGCTTTGAGATAGCCGTCGGGAGGAATCACAATACCGCCTTCACCTTGAATCGGTTCTATCATAACAGCAACGGTATTTGAATTTATTTTTGATTTTAAATCTTCAATATTGCCGTATTCATGCATAGGAAAAGCATCTTTGCAATAAGGTCCGAAACCTTTATTAGACATAGGATCATCTGAAAAACCAACTATAGTTGTTGTTCTGCCGTGGAAATTCCCTGTTGCGACAACTATTTCGGCTTTGTTATCCGGAACACCTTTCACATCATAACCCCAGCGTCTAGCCGTTTTAATAGCGGTTTCGACAGCCTCTGCACCTGAATTCATAGGCAAAGACATATCATAACCGGTCATTTCATGCAATTTTTGATATAATCTCGGAAGTTGGTCATTTCTAAAAGCACGACTTGTCAATGTTACTTTATGAGCTTGTTCAATAAAGACTTCCATAATTTTTGGGTGGCAATGACCTTGATTAACAGCGGAATAAGCCGCAAGACAATCCAAATATTTTTTCCCGTCAACATCAGTAACCCAAATACCTTCGGCTTTACTAATAACTACGTCTAATGGATGATAGTTGTGTGCTCCAAATTCATCTTCAATTGCAATATAATCTTGTGAGTTCATAAAAACCTTTCATATATTAAATAATTACATATTCCTTACATTATCAAATAAAGACGGTTCGTCGTCTTCGTCAAAAATCATAGTTAATAATGCCATTCTTACATATAATCCGTTTCTCGATTGTCTGAAATATGCCGCTCTTCTGTCGTGGTCAACAGATGGGTCAATTTCCACCGAACGAGGTAATGGATGCATAATGATAGAATTATATTTCATCTTTTGCAGAATGGAAGCATCAATATTATATGCAGATATATCCATATTTTTATCTTTTAGTGCATTCCTGTTAATCCTCGTTTGATATGCAACATCGACTTTGCATAATACACCGTTGGTATCATTGAGCAGTTGATAAGAAACACCGTTCTCGTCAAGGTGTTCTAATATATCCGGTTGTATTTGCAATTCTTCAGGTGCAATAAAAAATAATTTTACTCTTTCAAATTTACTCAATAAATATGCTAACGACCTAACAGTCCTACCTCTTAATAAAGCTCCGATAAAAGCAACAGACAAACCGTCAAGTGTATGACATTCATTAAAAATAGTATATAAATCTAATAATGCTTGTGTCGGATGTTGCCCGCCGGAACCATCGCCTGCATTGATTATCGGAACAGACGAAACCGAAGCCGCGCGTTTAGCTCCACCCTCTTCGTAATGTCTCAAAACAATAATATCACTGTAAGTTGATATTATTTTTATAGTATCTTCAAGAAATTCGCCTTCTACCTCAGAAGAAAACTGCAATGCTTGTTCGGTAGATAATACTTTGCCACCAAGTCTAAGCATAGCGGATTCAAACGAAAACCTTGTTCTTGTTGATGGTTTATAAAACAAAGTAGCCATTATTTTATCATCATAATCTCGAGTACCCCCTCGTGCTACGATTTTTTTCATCTCTTCTGTTCGTTTAAAAAGTTCCATCAGTATAGGAACTGTGAACTGCTGTGATTCAACAACATGTTTTAATTTCATAAAAAATCACCTGCAATTATATATTTAAAAATTAATATTCTCACTATACTTTTTCATACTTTTCTACTGAAAAATATGCGTACCTGCTTTTCCTTCCAAAGCATCCATTAAATACTCATAAGAAGTAATAATTGCTTTTTTCCCGCCACTGCGAATAAATTTAATAACCGATTCTATCTTCGGTCCCATACTCCCCGGTGGGAAATGACCTTCATCATAATATTTTTGCAATTCATCAACAGTAACTTTGTCTAATCCCTGCTGATTCTGTTTCTTATAATTCAAATAAACTTTGTCCGTATCGGTGCTGATAATAAACAAATCTACATCAAGCTTATTAGCAAGCAAAGCCGAAGACCTGTCTTTATCAATTACGGCTTCCACTCCTATAATTTTACCTTCTTTATCTTTTTTGACAGGAATTCCACCTCCACCGAGAGCGATAGTAATAACTCCCATATCTATGATTTTTTTGATAATATTTAATTGTAAGACATCAAGTGGTTCGGGGGAAGCAACAACTCTTCTATAGCCGCGTGCGGAATCTTCGACAATATCCCAACCGAGACTTCTCTTTTTCCCTTCGGCTGTTGCTTTATCATAAAAAGGTCCAATTGGTTTGGTAGGATGAACAAAAGCAGGATCTTTTTCATCGACCAGAACCATTGTAGGAATCACGGTAACTAATTTATCAACTTTTAGCTTCTGAAGTTCAAATTCCAGTTCTCTTTGCATAATATAACCGATTTCGCTTTGCGTAGTAGCAACGCACATATCAAGAGTATGAGTATAAACTTCATTAGAGGCACGTTCGGAACGAAGCAAAGCCGCACCCGCTTGAGGTCCGTTGCCATGAGTAACAACCATATCCCAACCGGAATTAATCATAGTAGCAATACTTTCAGCAGTGGCTCTTGCATTAATTGATTGTTCTTCTAAGGTACCTCTTTCACCGGCACGTATTAAAGAATTTCCGCCAACTGCTATTAATGCTTTTTTTAACACAAAACACCTATTTCATCAATTGATACATAACAGCTTTTTGAGCATGTAATCTATTTTCAGCTTCATCGAAAACAACTGATTGCTGAGAATCAATAACACCGTCAGTAACTTCTTCATTTCTATGGGCAGGCAAGCAATGCATAAATATAGCATCCCGTTTAGCTTCCATCATTAAATCAAAATTAACTTGATACGGTCTGAAAATTTCTCTTCTTTTAGCCGCTTCTGCTTCCTGTCCCATTGATGCCCAAGTATCTGTATAGATAACGTCGGCATCTTTAGCCGCTTCGTAAGGGTCACGAACAAATTCAATTTTAGCACCGCTTTCTTTTGCCGCTTCTTTTGCTTCTTCAAAAGCGACTAAACTGGGTTCAAAACCTGCCGGTGAAGAAATCACTACATCAACTCCTAATCTTGCACCGGCATTCATCAATGAATTTGCAACATTATTACCGTCACCAACATAAGTGAGTTTCAATCCTTTAAAATCGCCTTTAAATTCTTTGATAGTTAAAAAGTCTGCCATAGCTTGGCAAGGATGAGTATAATCAGTCAAACCGTTTATGATTGGAATATTCGTATAACTCGACATATTTTCTACTATGTCGTGTCCGAAAGTTCTTATCATAATACCTTGTGCCATTCTGTCCAGCACTTTTGAAACATCATAAACCGATTCCCTTTTGCCAAGATTGATTTCCGCAGGTGATAAATAAATAGAATATCCACCGAGTTGCTGAATTCCAATATCAAAACTTGTTCTTGTCCTCAACGAAGGTTTTTCAAATATCATAGCTAATGTTTTCCCTTTTAAGACATCGCTGAAAGCGTCTCTATCGGCTTTCATCTTCAAAGCTATATCAAAAGTTTCTAAAATTTCATCTTTTGTAAAATCCAACACTGTTAAAAAATCTTTTTTCACAATAAATCTCCAAATTAATTATTCAAAAAAAACAATTTTAAATTCAAAAACTAATTAAACTAATTTGTAATATACAGAACTAATTGAAAACTAAAAAAATTAATTCACTTCATCAATTTGATCATAGCAAGACCAATAATAATTAGCAATAATAGAATTTTGCAAGATCAAATATTGGAGTAAATAGATGAATATAATAAAATTAAAAAAATGTCCAATCATTAAAATTTTACTACTATTATCTCCAAAAATTTCACATAAAATCCTTTTGCAATAAACAATTAATTCAAATGCAATTTATCAAAATTTAACAAATAATGAAAGCATTCATTAATCATTTTTTCATTTCAAACGGGACTTTAATATTCAATGAAATATTTCTGCCGATATTTCCGTAATTCAAATTCCTCAAAGTTGATAAATGGTCAATATATTCTGTGTCTAAAAGATTATTAGCAATTATATCAAACATAATTATTTGTTTACTCCAATTGACTTGAAAACCAAATCCTGCATTTAATAAATTATAAGAATCGGTTTTGCTTTCGAACATTGAAGGGTGGTTTTGCTCAAATGCAATCATCATTCCCACTTTAACATAAAACTTTTGCATAAATAATATTTTATCTTGTTTTTTTACAAATTCAAACTTCAATTTATTCTGTGGAATCAAAGGTAAATACTCGCCGTTTTCTTGTTTTGCTATCAACCATGAGTAATTTGTATTGAAATTTACATTGTCGAATAAATTAATGCTCAAACTTGTTTCCAAACCGTAAATATTAGCATTGTTTTGTTTGTATCTGAAAATGTCTATCCCTTTGTTAGTCGTACTATCAGTGGGTGAAAGATAGATATAATTATTGATTTTATTATAAAAACCAGCTAAACTAAAAGCTAAATAATCGGAATGGAAATGCAAACTTAAATCGCTTTCATAACTTTTTTGCGATGTTAATTCTTTATTGCCAATTTCGTATCTATTACCGTGTTGTCCGTCTTGGGTTAGCTCTGCAATATTCGGTGTACGAAAAGCTGAGGCAAAATTAGCTCTAAATAAAAAATACTTAGTTGCTTGCATAGTAGCTCCCAAAGAAAAACTAATATTATTATAATTCCTCTTTATTTCATTCATATTATAAATATCTTGTTGAGGGACAAAAATATTGCTGTGTTCATAGCGAAATCCTGCTTGTGTGTTTAGTTTTTCAAAAAAATGATATTGTGCCAATCCATAAGCGGATAAATTATTAGTTTGATAATCAGGTAAAATATGACCGACAGCATCGTGATTTTTACTGTTTTGATTATTCCCTTGAAGTCCTAATATAAATTGAGAATCGTCGTTAGAAGGTAACCATAATTTTAATTCATAAGATAAAGCACCCAAATCCATATTGACAGCAGTTTGATTGTCAGTTATAAGTTGTCTTTTGTTGAATTGATATGAAAGGTTAGCTCCAATTTTGAAATCATCAATGAACAATGTGTTCTTTAAACCGACTAAATTATCAGCTAAATTTTGATACCAAAAGTCATTTTTTCTGCTTCTATTGTTAACAAGAGCCAAAGCTTCTTTTGTTGTCATACCCAATTTCATAGCATTATAATTATAAAATAATTTAAAAGAGCCGTAAGATTTATTTAATCCCGTATTAAGTTTCAAACCTTGTGTGGAAAATCTACTATTAGGGACAAATATATCGGAACCGTCATAATAATCTTCATTGCTCTGGATTCCTCCCCTAATGCCCCAATAAAAATCTTCATTAGAACCTTTAACACCTAAATTCGTCGATATGCCATTAGTATTAGATAAATAGCGAATATTATAATCACCGACAATACTATTAACTGCGGCGGGTTTTTCCTCAATAACATTAATAACGCCACCTATTGCATCAGAGCCATACAAGAGAGATGCAGGACCTTTGATTACTTCAATCTTATCAACTCCAAAATCGTTTACCATAAAAGGGTGATTCTCCGAGAATTGATAATTCTCCATTTTTATTCCATTGTTCAGAAGGAGGATATTAGAATTGGAAAGACCTCTAACAACCGGCTTAACAACGCCATTACCTTTGCTAATCATATCGACACCCGGTATATGCGAGATTTCTTCGGGCAATGACAATGCCCCCGATGTTTGAATTGCATCGGCATTAACAAGGTCAATTTTAATTGCATTATCATGTTGCGTCGAAAAAGAATTTGCTGAAACTACTACTTCCTCCGAATAAATATTTCTCGGATTTAATTTTATATCTAACTTTATAGGTTCCCCGACAAATTGTACTGTTTTTGTTATTGTCTCATATCCTAAAAAAGAGAATTGTATTTTGAACTTGCCATTTGGCAAACCTTTCAAAGAATATTCTCCGTTTTTTCGAGACAATGTTCCTTTATGAATTTCCGGGATATATATAGTCGTTCCAATAAGAGCCTTGTTGTCTTTGCTATCGTAAGTCGTTCCCGATATTTCATTTTGTGCATAAACAGGAATTATAACAATAATAAATAATATAATGCTGATTAATGTTTTCATATTTGTATTCTATTAAATTGATTATTAAATTTTTATAACAATATTTAATCGCAATACGATAAGAAAATAATATCTTTTAACTTTTACCGATATTTATTCGCTATGCGATTGTTTTTCTAATTCAATACGTACTTTTATATCTCGTAGAGATTTTATCTTGGAAGCATTATGATAGGCAAGGGGGTGCCCTCGGTGACAGAGATTCGAAAGATAAGGATTTATAATCATGTAATACATCAAATATCAGTGTAAATGATATATCATCATATATTAATTTTGTATAATTCCTTACCGTGATAGTCGGTGAATAATTAAATATATATTTTGAATTACTTTTGTGCTTTATATGATAATGATCTTCATTTTTTGCAGTACAAATAAAATTTTGATAATGACTAACAGCTATATATACTGTTTGATAAGCAATAGGTAGCATAAAAATAGCAAGCAGTAAACCTGCTATTTTTTTCCTATATTTACTATATCTTGTTTTATCCATTATCAAAACATTTTTACTTAATTAATTTTAAATTCTACTACGAATTAAATAATAAAATGTTTCAATGATTGAGAACATTGTGTTTTTGGGAAAGTATTATTTTACAACAATAAATGATTTAATTAAGGAAGTCTGATTAAATACAATTTGTAAATAATATGTTCCTGATGATAAATCATTTGTATTGAAACTAATATTATGTTCGCCGGATACAAAATATTTCGAATTTAAAATCACTTTTTTATTAAAATATAAATCATATAAAATAATTTTGGCATTTGTGCTTTCAGTTAAATAAAAATGTATTTTGCCTTCCGAATTAACAGGATTTGGGCAAATCCCGAAATCTAATTCCCTATCGTATAAATCATTAACATTAATTGTTGTTGGGTCTATTTCTTCACTGTATAATGTCAATTCCGTCGCCATAATATTAGTAATTTTACATCTATAAGGACCGCTATTCTTTGCAATAATTTTGTCTTCATTTGCTTGAACAATATCAACGCTGTATCTCTGCCATTGATAACGATTGCCCATACCATTTGCCACTACGGATAATTCTATTTCTCCGTCAACTACTTTATATTTTAAGGGCAATAAAGTATCTTGATTTTTATAATTAAAATTTGGAATTGATACATTAAGTTCCAAATCCTCGAAAGTCAATTTATTATGTTCAACAAACAAATCTTCGAGTGATTTCAACTTTTTTAATTCGGGCAATCCTGTCAGAACATTATTGTTTAAACTCAATGACCGTAGCTCAGGCATCTCAAATTCAGGCACATCTCCTGATAATTGATTGTCATCTAAATTAATATCCGTTGCAATGGGTAAATTAAATTGCGGTATTATTCCTGTTAATGAATTATAACTCAAATCTAATAAATCAAGATTGGAAAAGTTAAATTGCGGTATTTTGTTGCTTAATTTATTCCCGCTTAAATTCAAATATTCAAGTTTAGGAAAATCATAATTGGGAATTTCTCCCTCTAATTCATTGTTTGATAAATCTAAACTTGTTAGTTCAGGGAAATTGTAATTTGGCAATTCGCCATCAAAATAATTATTCGACAAGTCAATACTTTGAATATTACTTGATGTAAAAGACGGTAAATCCCCATTCAAATCGTTATTAAATAAATCTATATATTTTAAGTAAGGCAAATCAATATTTTTTAAACTACCGCTTAATTTATTATTTCCTAATTTCAATTCACTTACAACTAATAACGAATCTCCTCCTTTAACGATAGTATCAGTAACAACACCATACCAATCAATCATTAATGCTTCGGACATCCAATTTTGCTTTCGTTTCCAATTTTCACCACCATTATTCTTGTAGAGTTTTACTAATTCGAGAGAATCGGATTTCAAAGCATATATTTTTTTCTTCGGATTAAGCCTTTTTGTATATAAAATCAAATTCTTAGCAATCTTATTACTTATCTTACAGTAATATTCACTAATAACATTGCCCGAATAATTCTCCTGATTAGCTCCTGTTATTGCTTTATCATCTCTATACCATTGATAAATATTGCTGTCTCCTTTAGCAATCACTGTCAAAGTAAACGAATTGCCCTGCAAATCTACTTGTATGGGCAACAATGTATCTTGTTCGGTATAATCAAAATCATTAATCGAAATGTTCGGTTCGATGTCTTCAAAAGTCAATTTATTTTTCTTTGCTTTGAATATGTGAAGCCTTTTCAAATATTTCAAATCGGGCAGATTAACAATGGAATTATTATTTATTCTTACACTTTCCAAATACGGACAATCCAATTCGGGAAAACTTTCGGACAAATAATTATATTGGCATTCTAAAATTCTTAATGCCGGCAAATTAAATTTCGGCAATGTTCCCGAGAAATTATTATAAGATAGATTTAAATCGGTCAAATTCGGCAAATTGAAATTAGGTATTGCACCGCTAAATGAATTTCTTTCCAATTGCAATACTTGTAATTGAGGAAGATTTAAATTCGGCAGATGACCCGTCATCTCATTATTTTGAAGATTTAATATTCTTAATTTTGGCAATTTAAAATTGATTAAATCCCCTGTGATTTTATTATTTGCAAGATATAAACTTTCGAGATTGGGGCAATTCAATTCGGGAATATTGCCCGTTAGCTTATTATAATTTAAATTCAACAATTTTAGTTTTGGCAAATTGAAATTTGGAATTTCACCGCTCAATTTATTTCCCGATAGTTCTAATATTTCAAGCAAGGGCATATCGAAATCCGGCAAATCCCCGGTAATATTGTTACCTGTTAGATACATAATTTTCAGATTAGGCATAATAAAATTTGGCAATTCTCCGGTCAAAGAATTACCTGCGAGATAAAGTATTGAAATATCCGGCAAATCCAAATCAGGTAATTGACCTTCCAATTTATTATTTTGAAGATTTATTTCCTTTACGGTAAATATCAGATCATTGCCATTTTTAATAGTATCAAGCGTTATTCCATACCAAGAATTAACAGGCGAGAAATTATACCAGCCGACTTTATGCCTCCAATGTTCGCCATTTGTTGAATTATATAATTTAATCAGTTCAAGAGAATCAGCTTTGCGTGTATATTGTTTGCTAATAGCAGAACTTATAAGAATAGGAATGACAATCAATAAGTATAATATTTTTTTCATATTCAACTCTAATTAGAAAAACTATTAAAATATATTCATAAATATAATAAAATATTTTAGAATTGCAAATATTTTAGAAAATATTTGAAAA
>CAZVPQ010000034.1:0-11097 GCA_964628675.1 uncultured Hyphomicrobiales bacterium
ATATTATTTTTTTATGATTGCAATTATGCTATTATCTTGCTCAACGGATAAGTCGTATTTGAATATGGATTATTACTCACAGATAATCCATAAGCATAATGTATTAATGCAATTAGATTCTTCTCAAAAATCAAAAATCGCAACCGGCTATTTAATTAAAGGCTCTACATTACAGCAAAAATTTCAATATGCCGAAGCAATTTTAGAATTCCAACAAGCTCTTAAATACGATAGTGCTTCTGCAATTATGTATGATATAGCAAAAAGTTATTATAATCTCGAAAAGTTAGATTTGGCAGAAGAATATACTTTAAAAGCTCTAAGAAAAAACTCTAAATTTATACCTGCAATGGAATTGCTCTCTGATATAAATTTAGATAAAAAAAGTTACAATGATGCTATTGTGATTTATAACGAAATCGTCAAAATTAAACCAACTAAAAAAAGGAAAATATATTTAGCGGCTTTGAATGAGTTGTTAGACAAGAAAAAAGCAATAAGGCAATTCAATAATTTAATTAAGGAATATGGTGAAGATATTGATATTTTGTCTCATCTTGCTAAATTATATAAAGACACAGGGCAGTTTAAAAAGCAAATAGAAATTTTGGAAAGAATAGCCGATAACAATAATGAGGCTAAGTATTCAGACGAACTACTAAGAGCATATTTGTCAAATAATAATTATAAAAAATCTTTGGATTTCCTCAATAATTCAATAAGTAATAAATTTTTTGATGAAGACATAAGCTATTTTTATAGTTTAGTAGGTAATTATTTTATTCAAGACACGAGCGAAACAAACGATTCTTTAATATCACAATATTTGAATCATATTGATAAAAGATTTTATTTTGATTGGCGAATTAATTTGATTTCAGCATATTTGTCAGATAAAATCAATGATACAAAGAGAGCTAATTACTTTATAATGCAAACGATGAAGTCAGATACAAGTGCAGACGTACCTATCTCAGTATCAGTATATTTTTCAGGGAAAGGCAATAATAAGAAAGCTATTGATATTCTAAAAAAATATGAAAATAAATTTTCTGATAGTTATCGATTCCCTTATTTGATAGGGCTTTCTTATATGCAGATGGATAGCAACGAAAAGGCATTGAATTATTTGCGAAAAGCAATAGGATTAGATTCTTCTAATACCGAAATCTGGGGACAGCTTGGATTTATTTATGATAAAATCAAGAAATTTGATAGTTGTGATTATGCTTATTCCAATGTTTTGCAATTAAATCCGAATGACATTGTAGTAAATAACAACTACGCATATTCATTATCTGAAAGAGATATTAGATTAGAAGAAGCGCTTGAAATGTCATCTAAAGCTGTTCGCGCAGAACCAACTAATCCTGTATATTTGGATACTTATGCATGGATAGAATATAAATTAGGTAATTTTGATGTTGCTTTGGATTATTTATTAAATGCATTAAAATTAGATTCTAAAAATCCTGAAATGTTTATTCATTTGGGACATATTTATTTAAAAATGAAGCAAAAAGATAAAGCTAAAAAAGCTTGGAAAACGGCATTAAAAATGGACTCAAATAATGCCGAATTAAAAGAATTAATTAGGAAGTTAACAAATTAATAAAGGATTATTCTATGTTTGTTATCATTGGAACAGTAGTTGTACTTGCTAGTTTGATAACAGGATATCTAATGCATCATGGTCAATTAATGGCTCTAATGCAAATAAACGAATTTATTATCATTGTTGGAGCGGCAATAGGTTCATTGATAGTTGCTAACCCTCTATCGGAATTAAAAAATATTATAGCAGGTATTCTTGGCACATTAAAGGGCGTAAAAATTACGAAGGAAGCATATATTGAACTTTTGAAATTAATGTATGAATTATTTCAATTTGCAAAAAAAGAAGGACTTATTGCTTTGGAACCTCATATAGAAAATCCGGAATCAAGTAGCATAATATCTAAATATCCATCTTTTTTGGCTAATCATCACGCTGTTGAGTTTTTTTCAGATACATTGAAAGTTGTATTGAGTGGCGGGGTGCCTGCTCATGACTTAGAAGAATTAATGGAAATAGATTTGGAAGCATTGCATAAAGCTGAGGCTCATCCTCATGAAGCAACAGCAATTTTAGCTGATGCTTTCCCTGCATTAGGTATTGTTGCCGCTGTTCTGGGTGTTATCATAACTATGCAATCAATTAATGAAGGTCCCGAAGCAGTCGGTGGAAATGTTGCCGCTGCTTTAGTTGGAACTTTTCTCGGTGTTTTATTGAGTTATGGTATAATTGGACCGTTGTCAAAAAATATGGAGTATATATTTAATAAAGAAAGTATATATTTAGAATGTATTAAAGCGGCTTTATTATCTTTTGCCAAAGGGGCGCCGGCTTCAATAGCAATTGAATATGCTCGAAGAACGATTGACCCAGAGCATAGACCAACTTTTGACGAAGCTGAAGAAGCCGTAAAATCAACTAGGTAAATATTATTAATTCAATTAAATAACATTATGGCAGAAGAAGATCAATCGGGTCATAAGGAAGAGCCGATAATAATAAATAAGAAGAAATGCCATGGTGAACATGCCGGTTCACATGGAGCATGGAAAGTTGCTTATTCCGACTTTATGACAGCAATGATGGCATTTTTTATTGTTATGTGGGTTTTGGCACAAAGTGCACCTGTGAAAAAAGCCGTAGAGCATTATTTTTCACACACTGAGGAATATAGTATTTTCACAGGGAGACGTGGCAATATATTAGTTGATTTAGGATTGAAACCATCTAAACTCGGTGAAGGCAAAGGAATTGAAAAAGGTAAAGGTTGGGGTGAAGAAATGGCTGAAATTTCGGGTGAAGATGATGAAAAGCATCAGTTCACTTTTTGGGATAATCTGAGAGATTCCACAAAACAACAAACTCATATACCTGTAAAAGAAGATAGTATTAAAGCCGCTCAGAAAGTAGTTAGTACAGGCAAGAGTATTTCTAAATTAATTCAGAAAATGACTCAGCAGCAGCCCAAGATAAAAGAAATTTTAAAATCAATTCAAATTGAAATATCAAAAGAAGGTTTGAGAATTACTTTGATTGAAACTTCGGAATCTGTTTTTTTTGATATTGGCAGTGATAATTTAACCCCGGCAGCAAAGAAAATATTAAGAAAATTAGCGGTGGAAATAGGTAAACTTCCTAATCCTGTTGATATAGAAGGTCATACTGACAGTAGGCAATATACACCAGGGTCAATTTATACAAATTGGGAGTTATCAACTGATAGAGCTAATTCAACGAGAAGATATATGTCAAAAAATGGATTATGGGCAGGCCAAGTAGAACAAGTTACCGGTTTCGCCGATAAAAAACTCAAGTATCCTGAAAATCCATTTGACATTAAAAATAGAAGAATTAGTATTTTAGTTCGTCATTTAACAGAGAGTGATTTCGTTCAAGCATCAAAATAGTTTTATGAATATAATAAGCAATAAAAATGGACACTAAAATCAAACTTATGATTATTGATGACAACTTAGAAATAATTGAGTCTTTTTCATTATTAATATCCACTTCTTTTCCTAATTTTACTCTATTTGCCGCAAAAGATGCGATTAGTGGTTTTGAAATAATCGAAAAAGAAAAACCGGATATAATTGTGGCTGATATTTTTATGCCGGAAATGACAGGTATAGAATTAACAAAAATGATTCGAAATCAATCCTCTGATTCTATCAGAGACTCATATATTATTCTTTTTACAGGAGTAGATGACAAGGAAATTGTAACAGATGCTTTGGATAGTGGTGCTGATGATTTTCTAATGAAACCATTTTTAACAGAGGAACTAATTTCGCGTATAAGAGCAGCCAAAAGGATAATTAATCAAAAGAAATTAATCATCAACGAAAACCGAAAATTATTGAAGGTTAAGCAACAGTTAGAGCAAGATATGGAAGATATGAAATTATTGGGTGTTAAGTTATTACAAGCTCGTGTTCCTTCCTTGTCAGATTTATTTATTAATGTTGCAGAAGTATCTTTATGGATAGCCAATGAATTAAACGAATTTAATGAAAATGAAAAACGGGATTTGCAATTATCGGCATTTTTTTGTTATTCCGGCAAAATTTTCTTGCCTGATTTGCAAATAAAAACTCCTGTTATGACTGATGGAATTCCTACGAACGAATTAATGTATAATGTCCCTATATCTTTCAGGGAAATTCTTAGTTCCGTAGAAAAACTTCAAAATGTTGCCAAAATTCTATATCACTTATATGAGAATTTCGATGGAACAGGAATACCTGACAGATTGCAATCATGGCAAATCCCTTTAAGCTCTCGTATAATTAGAGTTGTGCTTGATTTTTTTGAATATATATTTTTAAATCATTTAAGTTCTCAAGAATCGCTACTGAAAATCAGCAACTCTTCTACAAGATTATACGATCAAAAAATTGTTTCATTACTTGAGCAGTATTTAGAAATTAAAAATCCACAACTTGAAATTAAAGAACATTTAGTAAAAATCTATGAATTGGAATCAGGAATGATTTTAACAAGAGATATTGTTACAGATACCGGTTTCACATTAATTAAGGGTGGTACTACATTGACGCAAGAATTAATTAATATCTTATTGAAACATAATACATCAGACCCAATTCTTGGATCAATCGGAATAAAAATATAGTTTGATTCTGTCTTTTTTATTATTTCAAAAACTAAAAAAGGGACTGATATAACAATCAGTCCCTTTTTGATTTTCAGTAGAGACAAAACTTATGTTCTGTCTCTACATTATATTCATTTATCTTCTAGCGATTAACCTGAAATTGTCTTGTCATTGTTTTATCGCCTGATTTGACTAATACCGTATATGTGCCATTGCTTAATCCGTTTAAGTCTAAACGTAATTCTTTGCCTGTTAACTCATATTTCGGCTCGGTCTTCTTACCATTCATATCATACAACAATACCGTTACTTGACCTTTGTAACTATAATCAAATCTTACATTGTTTGTTGTCGCCGGATTTGGTCTGGCTGTGCCTAACCAATTGTTCCCGCCTATTTCTACTTCTTGCTCTTGACTGTATGCGTATTTGCCGTCTTGATCTACCATCTTTAACCTATATACATAAGTCGTCCCAAACTCTACCGTCTTGTCTTCGACAGGTCCGTATTCGCTCTTCTCTGAACTCGTACCCGCTGCTTGTCGCTCGGCTATCGTTCTGTAAATACTCTCGCCTGTCTCTGTCTTCTCGGCTCGCTCGACTTCAAATCTATCACTGTTTAATTCACTCGCCGTTGTCCATCTTATCTCGACTCTGTTGCTTATGCTCTTTGCTGTAAATGTCAATAACTCTATCGGTACTTCCGTGCCTCCGTGTTGGTCATAATAATCTAATACTTGCCTTACTATGTTCTCAGGATCTGCAAAATGTCGCCAATCTACTCCTAAGTATATTGTGTTCTTACGCAATGTTGTTGTCGCTACTCCTTGTTTGTTGCTCTCTGTTGATAAATCTCCGTCAGGCTCATATATATATGATTCTTTGGCTAAACCTTGACCACTTGTATATACATCTACCATACCTACATAAGGTGGCTCGTCTCGTACTGTGTCTGTTCCGTTATATACATAGAATGCTCCCGTCTCTTGAACTGATTGAAGTAAGTCGCGTCCTACAGCTACACCTCGCATCATCTTGTCATTGCAATTTGTCCCTTGTCCGAATGCATATCCGTCTCCTACTATCATTGACCTTAATTGCTCGTTGACAAATTTTGTGTTGTCCACATTATAATTCTCATTGGTCGTCGCAAAGTCTAAGTTTCTTACTGCCTCTTGACTTGCTATTACCAAGTTTCTCTTGTTGTTCGTTGTCCCTGCTTCTGTGAAATCTTCCAAGTCCCATTGCTGATATCTTGTTATTGTGTTCATATTACTTGATGCATCTTCGTCGTCTCTGTCTGACCAGAATAAATATTTATACATCTTGTAATCTACACTCTTCGGCTCCCATGCCAGTCTGTCGAATACGTCTATCTTGAAACTGTCTAAATTGTCACCCGGATTGTCTATGTCTCTTGTTAAACCGGGATACCATCCTATGTTCTCAAATGCTCCTTCTAA
The DNA here is from genome assembly GCA_964628675.1 of uncultured Hyphomicrobiales bacterium. Lineage (GTDB taxonomy): Bacteria > Bacteroidota > Ignavibacteria > Kapaibacteriales > UBA2268 > CAZVPQ01. The sequence goes on from CAZVPQ010000034.1 coordinate 6,133, forward strand.
GGCTTCATAGTTTAATCTTCCGGCTATCTCGTCTTTGGTTCTCGTTACTCCTGTAAAATTATATATGTCTGCATTGGCATCTTCTGCAGATATCATCATTAACAGTTTGTTTGATCTTCTCAAATAGAACCTTACTGTTGTCTGGCCTGCATTATTACTGTTGTCCTCGTCTGCTTGTACTTCTACTTCAAATTTTAATCTCGGCGTTACATTCGCATTCATTGTCGGATTAAACCAACTCGGTATCGTCGGATTATAACCTGCTTCTTGTAAGTCTGCATAGGTCATAAAGATTGAATCCGGTACATCAAAGCTTACTTCTTTGCTCTGCGCTACTACTATGCTTGTTGTTACCGTGTCATAATAGTTCCAACCTGTTCTTACATCTAAATCACTTATATGTAATCTTACTTTTACTTCCGATTGGAATAAGTTTCCACTATTTCTTAAAATTACTTTGAATTTTATCGGTAATAATGTCATTACATATTCTGCATCACTAAAGAGACCTGTGCCTGATTTGTATGCCGCCGGTTGACTTATCATCTTATATTCTATATCACTTAAGTGCATTCTTCCTTCGAATTCTTGCGCTCCTATGTCAAATAATTGCCCGTTTACGCCTCGTTCCGTTCCGAATGCATCATAATTATATCCTGATGTTGCATCACTGAAGTATTCGTTTAATCGTATCCCTCTATCGTTTAAGATTGAGCCAATTGGCGTTGGATTTTGCTTGACTCTTAAGTAATCTACTGTGGTTCCTGTTGTCTCTAAGTCTTGAGTGAAGTTTCCATATACGGAATTCATATCTTGTCCGGTCCAGTTCCTCCACTGTCTTAAAGTCTCATAGCCATTAGGATCGTAAGCTCCCGCTGTTAACGGTTCGATGAATTTGCCGTTTTTGTCTAATTCTACAAATCCATAGATTGCCGCTCCATTTGTTGACATTGGATCAGTTCGCCAGTATGCATTTCTGTTTGATTCCAAGCCGTGTAAGCCACTCGGGATTATGCCTTCATAGGATATTAATGCACTTGCAGGACAACTTGCATCTATTAAGTTGTCTAAGACTGCTACTGCATTATTCATTATCTTGGTTGCTTTACTGTGCTGGACTGCTATGCCCATTAAGGCTCCTACCGTTGAGCCTCCGTCATCAGGCATTATTACAGTATTACTGAATACTCTGTCGTCCGATGTAAAGTATGTTGGTACTGCGGCTGTTAAGAAGTCTGAATCACTTGCTCTTTCTGTGAATACTCTGATTCCTATCCTTGATTCATCTAAACTGCTTGCTGTAATGCCCCATACTATATTATTGAATACCTTAGTATTTTCTTTTTGATTAGGGAAGAAATTATTCGATCCGTATTCGTTTAAGTCTTGTTCTACTTTAATTCCATAAGCTATATAATCTGAGTTTACATTGCTTATTTCGTTGCCTTCTATATATACATTGACGTTGTTAAAGCCATACCAACCTGATTCATCGTCGCCTCCTGCTATGATACCTGCGGCATCAGGATTCACAGGTGTGAAACCTTGTGAATGGCTTCCTTTGTGTCCCATTGCTTCTGGTTCAGAATATGTGTTGGCGCCTTCGCCTGTTACATTGTATATTCTGTTGCCTACTACTTTTTCGCCGTCTGTAAAGCCTAAGTAAATTCCTGCACGGCTTACATTTGATATTAAGTTATGGCTTATTTCATTGCCATAGTTGTAGTATTTTACCCAATTACCTGATTGCTCTTTTAACAATGCTCCTGCTCCTAAGTCCACTACGCCATATCCAAACCCGCTTATCTCATTGCCACTGATTATATTGCCTGTACAGGGGAGTGTGTCTAATACAAACTCTGAATTAGTTCCATTTGGACCTATCGGTGATTTTGTTCTCATTATAATTGCCGCACTATAACCTGTGTTCGGTGTTTCTGCATCACCATTAAATTCTACGACTGACCCTGTTGTTTTGCTTTTAGGAATATATACATGCGGTGTTCTGTTATTTCCTGCGGCGTCTTTATAATCATTTGTGAACATACAGTTCTTGATTTGATTATGCATTGAACCTTCTTTGAGATAAAATACACTGTGGAAATATTGTTCGTTGTTTCTTTGAGTTATCATATTGAATTTTACTGATTTATTCTGACCGCCGTCAAAGATAAAGTAGCCCGCAGGGTTTGAATATTTGTTCTTTGCACTCGGTGGGGCATTCAATACTATTGCCCGCGGATTACCGGGCATCCAATTTTGTCCCATCAAAATACCATAACCACTTCCGGTTAATACGTCAATTGTTACTCCACTATTGATTCCGGCTCGCTCTACTGCTCTGTCATTCGATGGTACAAATGATATTGTCGCATTTGGTCCTATCCCCGGTATATATGCCGATAAGTCTAATGCAGGCATCAAAGGATCTACTGTGTCTCCTATTGAGTAATGCCTGTCTGTTAATATAAATCTTACATTGCCATTGACTCCTGCTGTATATAAGGAATCAACTGCCGATTGGATTGTCTCAAAGTCTTGCCCGACACCTATAGTGAAATCACCTTGCATTCCGGGATCTGCCGTAAAGGTCGTGCATCTTTTTTTCATCCAACTCGGATTGTTATCATAAGCTGATACGATTCTTGCACAGATTTGATATTCGCCCGAATATGGTGCCGCAAAGAATTTCTCTGTATTTACATCGGTTGTGTCAAATCTTGCTCCGGCTGAGATTACATAGTTAGTTACTGTATCTCTAAATACTACTTCTTGTGTTGAATTATATTTGATTTCATAGAATATCGTGTCAAAATCTAGATCGTTTACTCCTTGATTGGTAAATCGTGCTACACATTGTACAGGTCTTCCTACCGTTACGCCTTTGGTTGTCGTTGGGAATACAATGCTTACAGCTCTGATATCTACTTCTTTGGCTATTGCAAATTCATAGTCGCCAGCTCCGGTTCTTGGAATAATATTAGTTGATTCGTCTTGATCTACTGCATCATTTAAGTCTAACCATGCTTCCAATGTGTATGTTCCTACTCCACTATCGGGGTAGAAGTATGTGAAGTTGTTGATAAATACCGATGCACTTGATTTTAAAGAATCTTGTGTATCTACCCAATTGTAATGTAATGTATCTCCTACAGGATGTCCGTTGAAGAATGTTCTTACATATACATCAAAGTCTGTTACTGAGTTCAAACCTTGATTTGTTACTTTTACTTCTATTGGTAAATATGAATATGGATATTTTTTCTTATCCTTTGTCTTCGGTGTTTTGATTTCTAATTTTAAATCCCATGGCAAAGCTATTAAGAATTTTTGATTGTCATAATCATCATAACCTACATCTTGTATGTTTAATGATGAATAAACATAATATTCACCAGGAGAGAAACTTGAACCGTTTGTTTGCAAATCAAGTGTTCCGCCTGTACCATAACATACACCTGTTCCATTTGTAAAATTATATCTTGTTGAATCGCCCGTTATATCACCGGGGTCAACTTGTGTTGAATTATCATTGGGATCCAAAGCTTGATAAACTGTAGCTCCGGCTCCGTCTGCTTCTTGACCCGGTCCATATATTCTATATAGTATTTTTATGTCTGCTTGTCCGGCTTCTCTTTGTACAAATGCTGCAGGATGATTTTCTTCGTCGCCTGTTCCTCCATAGATTTGTCCTTTTCTTAATATATAGCCGTTTGCAGGGACAACGTTTACCATTGTTGGATTAGCTTTGCCAAATGTTAATCTGACGCCGTCTGTTGCAAATGCTCCGGATACTACTGATGTGCTTCTGATTGTTGGATAACCGTAATATGGTGCAGGGTTTGGCGTGCCTACGCCGCCGTATCCGTCATAATGAGCTTCCCATTCCGATGCTCCGCCGGCTCCCGGAGGATAGATGTTGATATAATCTTTGGAACCACTGTATGGTTGCCCTTTGTTGCCTGCTAAATAGATAGCAGGGTCATAATACCACCAACCATAATGTGATGCATAATAATAATAACTTGAGTTGCCTGCACCTTGCATGTGTCCGTAATGATAAATTATCTGTCCTGTTGTTTCATATAACTGTATTTGACAAGTTACCCAAGAAGATCTACTAAAATGATAAGAATATTTATACCATTCTGCAACAAATACCCTGTTGGGGGCAGAACCTAAAATCTTATATCCAACGGCATGATCAGCGGGGGAATAATAATAATAAAGCATCCCACCCCACGCAGATAGAATATTTTTTATGTAATTACTTATACCATATCTTTCCATATAATAGTAATAGGGCCAACTATAACTTCCAGATGGTACTGGTGTAAACATTAATTTTGCATTACCACTAAAATACAATCTGTTATATTGCTTTTGGTCATAGCAAAATGTAAACGGTAAATTTACACCGTAATACCTATAATAATAAGTATAACTGCTATATCTCACATCAAAGTTTGATGCTACAGATTCGTAAGAAGCATAGTCCTGTGTGAACTCTGTTTCTTGGAGTAATGTGCCGTCCAAACAGTCCGGCTGTGCTACTGATTGTAGCGGAAAGAGTACTGATAACGCTATTAGAATCAACCCATAACGTATGAGTAAGTTTTTAAACATTGTAAACCTCTAAATAAATTAATAAAATAAATTTGTTATGTAAAAATCTTTTTCTCTATTAAATTGATTGCAATAACAAGAATAACCAAACCTTTTTTGCAATTTATCAATTCAACAACCCTATATAAATCTAGCGTTTATCATAATTTGATACGATAAATCAATTTATCTTTTAGTAAAATAAACTCCTTTCAATCACATTGAAAACAATATATAAAGAACTTCCAAACGACAATAGTTTTTTAATTTTTGCCTTATTCACTATATATAATGACACATAAAACAGCAAAAGGTCTCAAATATTTTAAATATTTTTTTATCATTTTTTATTTATATTAT
>CAZVPQ010000035.1:0-11048 GCA_964628675.1 uncultured Hyphomicrobiales bacterium
TGATAATTTTGTTTATAATTATCATTTTTCTTTCTTTCGTTTTTGTTGTTCAGCCCGTCATTTTTTTGCTGAGTAATTTCAATTTTATCAGTTTTAATTCCTTCTTGAGCTAAATTACTTTTCAAAAGTCCTATTTGATTTTCAATATTTTTTATTGCTTTTTCAGATCCAACATCAATATTCAGCTTCGCAACATTATTTTGTACTATGATTTTTACAATTATAGTGCCAAGTGATTCAGGCTGCATAACTAAACGGGCTGTATGATATGTATTATTTGAAACATTTTTGGAAATATTGGTAATTGTTTTACTTAAATTTTCCAATTTTACTTCATATTGACTATCGTAACCTGTTGTATTAACGCCATTTGCATTATTTGCAATATTATTATGATTTGAATCTACAGTCTTTAAAGAATGTATTAAGTTTTGGAAATTATTTTTATGATTTATAGTACTTGTTTTCTTGTCTGCCTTTGTAACTTCTTGATTTTTAAGAATATTATTTTTAGATTTTGTCTTATTATTATTCAAACGGCTAATATTATCAAATTCTTCACTTTTTTCTTTTTTGTAAATATTACCGGTTTTTGATTCTTTTTTTACAATATTCTTGGATTTTTCCTTAATGATTTTTTTCGGTTTTATTTCTACTATATTTCCCGTAACTATTATCGGCTTAGTATTATTGTTAGAATAATCGATTTGTGATTTACTAATTGTTTGAGTATTATTTTTATTAGTTTTATTACTATGAGCAATATTTTGAGCGTTATTATGATTTGGTTTACTAATTAATTTATTTCCTTTGTGCTCAACTTTATGATTTTTGGTTTTATCAATTTTTATTGTTTTAATTCTCAATGATTTTATATTTAGATTGTTATAGGATTTAAGATCTAATTTATCCTCAATCAAATGGAATTGTTCGATATTCTTATTACCATTATTATTTAATTGATTAGAGAAACGAATGGATTGATTTATCAATTGAGATTTTAGTGAATTACTACTAATTTTCCTATTTATTTCAGTATTTTCCCCTTTAAATTTCGCATTTATTTCATTATTCTTTTCTGATTCAGGCTTTATTCCGGCAAACTTATTATTTTCCTTAATGTTTTTGCCTTTAAGATGTACTTCATTTGACTTTATATTCTTATTAACATTTTTTATTTGATTATGTATATTTTTATTATTACTTGACTTATGAGAAATGGTGACTTTCTTATGATTATTAATATGACTAATATTATTTGTTAGAGCTGAAGTCAATGGATTAATAAAATTTGGAAGCTGAACGGAATTATCAGTCAAAGGAATAATAACTTTGTCATCATCGTTGGAATATTTCTCGGAACTGTCTTGATTTAAAGCAGTTAATAATTGATTATTAAAATCAATTTCTGTATTATTTTCCGTATGCAATTCTAAATTACGCCAGACATAATTATCCGTATTGGCGTTATTAGAATTAGTTACTATGCTTGGCATCGTGCTTCCTGCACTTAGTTAGTATAATGGGACTTCCTGTCCTTAAACTAATTCAATATCATTTCTTTTTATTTCCTTGGAGCAGTATTTCCGCTGCTCTTTCGGGTTTCATAACTTCAAGAATCTTGCCAGCTTTCTTCTTTTGCATAAATTTTAAAATTAATGATGCTTCTTTCGGCTCAAGTTTTTCTAAAATATTTGCAACACTTATTGGATTGGCAGTATTATACATTTTCGCAAATGCTTTAATATTTGCTAGTTTAGTGGAATCAACACTATAATTCAATGCCTTATTATTAGTTTCCAATTGTTGTTCGGCAATTTGCTTATTTTTGTTTGCGAGTTTAAATTCCCTTTGCAATTTTTTAATAGAATCCTTCAAAACCTTATCTGCAACATTCTTTTTGCTTAGCTTTTGATTAAAATGGCTAATAGAATCATTCAACTGTTTAATTTTATTCTTTATTTTTGCTAAAGTATTAGATAACTCTTTTGAAGCAATTTCTAAAGAATCTTTTTTTAACTTTATTAATTCTTTATTAAGAATCTCTGTTTGATATTTAGTCATTTGCTGTTCGGTGATAGTAAGTAATGGCTCAGTGTATATAGAATCAACTTCAAGGCTATCCGCGGCAGATGGTTCTATCCCAAAAAGCTCGGGATAGAATCTGTAAATACCCAAAAAGCTGACAACAACAATAGTAAATGCTGTTAATATACTTAGGATTATTATTAATATACCTCTTTGGTTCATAGAATTACCTAATTTGAATACTTAATTCTTTTGATTTGTTATGATGTTTTTGTGCAATATCATCTAATTCATTTCTTTCTTCTTTTTCAATCTCATAAACATATTCATTCTTTTGTTTTTCTTTTAATTTAATTAATGCTTTTTCTTCTGAAAGAGCTTGGTTAAATTTTTCTCTTTGAATATTCTCTATTTCAATAATCTGCCCTTTTTCATTTTCTAATTTATTAATCTTGATTTTCAAAAAATTCCTATGACTTAAAGATACTTGCAATTCCTCAACTTTAAGCTTGCCTTGAGGCAAATCCAAAGTTTTTTTATATTGAATATTTGTTTTTTCAATTTCTTCTTCTTTTCTATATCTATGACTTAAAATTTCTAATAGAGCTTGTCTTTCAGTTCTTTTTTTATTTTTCCTAAGTTTAAGAACCGATTCTAATCTGAATTTAAATATTTTTGTCATTTTAAATCACAAATTTTATTAATGTAATTGAACCGAATTTGCTAACTCTATTATATTACTAATATTATCGGCAATATCTGTTTTTTCATCAATTGCTTGAATTAGCATATCATTAATTTTATCATTAACCGAAATCGCAATATCTAATTTTGGATTTGAGCCTTTTTTATAAGCACCAACGCTAATTAAATCCCTTGATTCGTTATAGATAGCTATCAATTCCTTAATTGTTAATGCGGCTTTCAAATGCTCCTTGCTGACAATATCAGGCATTACCCGGCTAATACTATTTATAACATCAATCGCGGGATAATGCCCCATTCCTGCTAATTGCCTTGAAAGAATAGTATGTCCGTCAAGTATGCCTCTTGCTGTATCGGATACGGGTTCGTTCATATCATCGCCTTCGACCAATACAGAATACAACCCTGTAATTGAGCCTTTTTCCGAAGTACCCGCCCTTTCCATAACTTTTTGCATTAAAGAAAATACAGATGGAGTATAGCCCTTAGAAGTTGGTGGCTCTCCAATAGTTAAACCAACCTCTCTTTGCGCCATCGCCAATCTTGTTACCGAATCCATCATAAGCATAACATCTAAACCCTGATCTCTAAAATATTCAGCTATAGTTGTAGCAACCAAAGCACCTTTAACCCTAACAAGAGGAGGTTTATCGCTTGTTGCCACTACGACAATTGAGCGTTTTAATCCGTCTTCTCCCAAATCCTTTTCAATAAATTCTCTAACTTCTCTTCCACGTTCACCTATTAGAGCAATTACATTAATATCTGCGGAAGTATTCCTTGCAATCATTCCCAATAAAGTAGATTTACCTATTCCTGAACCTGAAAAAACACCAATTCTTTGACCTTTTCCCAAAGTCAGCAGACTGTCAATTGCTTTGATTCCTGTTGCGATAGGTTCTTTTATCCTTTTGCGCAATAAAGGATTAGGAGCATTTGAATAAACCGAACGTTTGTCTCTTGTAATTAAAGTATCTTTCCCGTCAATAACTTCCCCTAAACCACCTAATATACGTCCTAAAAGATTATCTCCAAGATTGACTTTTAGGGTACTTCCTGTGGCTACTATTTCCATACCCGGTCCTATTTCTTTTGTATCGCCGAGTATCATTGATAATATCTTGTTTTCTGTAAAACCGACTATTTCCGATCTCGAAACTTCTTGTCCGAATTTATTTCTCAATATACAAACTTCGCCTATTGGTGCTTTAGGTCCAATACTTTCAATAACTAAACCAATCACTTTGCTTACTCTGCCACTTAATCTAAGGGTATCTATATCGTTTATTTTTTTTGCTAATTTATTAGTTATTTGGTTAATTGTTGTCATTTTGAGTATCTATTGGTTTTTCAATATCTTCATTAATTAAATCCGTGTCAGACATTATATCTTCTACTTCCTCTTCCAATTGGGTTTGAATTATGTCTAATTGCGTACTTAATTTAGCGTCCACTTTTCCGGTAGATGTCTCAAGAATACAAAATCCTTTTTCAATAGTATTATCAGCGGCAATGATAACTTTTTCCAAAGCAGAAGAATCATGCATAAGTTTGCTTTTGGATTTCTTCAAAATTTCAACATCTTCCGGATTTAATAAAATCTTGAATATATATTCGTCATCTAATGATTCAATAGCTTTTTTTGTTTGTTCTATAACAATATTTTTTTCGGAACCGGCTTCTCTTTCTAAAATATGTTTAGCAATTATAACCGCTAACTTAGGTAATGTTTTTTGTAGTTGGTTAATTTCATTGTTATATTTCTTTTTAAAATCATCAACTACTTCATCAAATCTTCTAATCCGTTTTTGATTAATTTCGATTTCGCCTTGAAGTGTAGCAGTAGCAATTTGATGCCCATCGCTATAACCCTTATCATAAGCCTCCTGCACCTGTTTTTCAACTTCTTCTAAAGGAAAAGAATATTTTGATAATTTATCTAATGACAATTGAACAGGCGTATCAAGATTAGAAATTGAAAATTCTTCTTTTAAAACAGGTTTAACCATTGATAATTCTAATAATTCAGTTTCTATTCTTTCTTTTTCTTCAATTTCTTTAATATCCGAATTAATAATATCTTCAATATTTTTTAAGGCAAAATCCTCAATAAATTTCTCATTAGTAGTAATAACAGGTAATTTGTATTTAGTCCTTATAATATCAACTTGTTCGGCAGGTATTATATTAGCCTTTTGAATTCTTACCGGAGATGTTACAATATATTTTGACATTTTTAATACTTATTGTTTTTAAAAATCAAGAGGAATGTTGATAATCTCAAGCCAACATTCCTCAATTATCAATACTGATTAGCCATTAGACAAAGACATCTTCTTTGCCTCGACCTCCAATTACAATTTCTTCCTGTTCTTCTAATTCTTTAATAATATCGACAATTCGCATTTGAGCGGCTTCAACTTCTTTAAGTTTAACAGGTCCCATAAATTCCAAATCTTCCTTAACAACTTCAGAAGCTCTTTCACTCATATTAGTAAATATCTTATTCCTAATCTTTTCGTCTGTTATTTTAAGAGCAAGAGCTAAATCCTTCTTGTCAACTTCACGCAAAATTCTTTGAATGCTCCTATCGTCAATTCCAATTATATCTTCGAACAAGAACATTAATCTCTTTATCTCGGTGGCTAAAGCGGAATCTTTATCTTCTATATTATCAATTAGGGATTTAGCAATAGTCGTATTACTCTTGTTTAATATACTTGCCACAAGTTGAGCCCCGCCGGCACTAGCAAGATTTTGAGACAAAGTAGATTCGGCTATTTGATCAACAACATTCTCGATTTGCGAAAGTAAGGCTGGAGAAACTTTGCCTAATTTTGCAATCCTGATAATAGTTTCCGCTCTTAAATCATCTTTGAATTCACTTAAAACGTCAGCCGATTGGTCGGGTGGTAAATGCGATAAAATCAAAGCGATTGTTTGGGGATGTTCTTTTGATAAAAAACTTGCAAGCTGTTGTGGATCAGCATTTTTTAAAATACTAAACCCGCGAACAGTAGTTAAAACACGAATTTTTTCGACAAGGTCCCTTGCTTGCTCCACCCCATACGTTTTCTCCAAAAGGACTTGTGCATATTCAATGCCTCCTTCAACAAGATAGTTTTGTGCTGTCATTAACTGATAAAATTCCTCAATAACATCTTCAACAATAACCGAAGGAATGTCTTTAAGATTGGTAATTTCAACAGCAATTTGTTCAACTTCATTCATTTCTAATTCTTTAAAAACTTTGGAAGCAACATCAACGTCCAAAGACATTAAAAGAACAGCGGCTTTTTGTCTGCCGGAGAGATCATTAGTGCTTTTTATTTTTTTATCCATTTTTACATCGTAATAATGTTAAGGAAAATACATTATATTAAATTATAGACTAATTAACAAGCGATTCATTTTTTAAAAATTTATTTCGCCTTTCAATAAATCTTGTGCTATTATAAAGCGAACTAATTTAACAGCTTCTGCGGGTTGTTCGCTAACAAAATTCTCGACTTTATTTTTGAGTTCAAGTTTCATCATAGCATTTTCGGAAATATCTTTACTCTCGCCGGGATCTAATGATGCATTAGCACTATACGCTAAGGATTCTTTATCAAATTCTTCTTCTTCCTCTGCTTCTTCAAACGGTTCTATCTCCTCAAAAGGTTTTTCCCCTTCAATAAGTAATTGATTAGGGAGTTCTGCCGGCACCAACATTAGATCTTCATCACCAAGCATGATTTCTTCCAAATCTTCTCCAAACTCTTCCTCTTTTTTTTCTTCTTCGTCCTCCAAACTGACTTTATCAGGAAGCGCCATAGCTATTCTTACTCTGTCTTTAATTTGCTTAGATTGTAGTAAACTATAGAGTAAAAAGAATATTGCTAGCATTGCAATTATGAGCGAAAACAATTTAATATTATTTTTATCCTGATACCATTTCTTTTGATAATTTTCTTTAAGTATTTCTTCATATTGTTGTTGTATTAACATATCTTCATCTTCATTATGGAATGGGAAATATTGCACTTCTATTTGGTCTCGTGCGGGATCATATCCTACAGCCTTTTGTACTACAAGGTCAATATTTTTCATAACCTTAGGGTCTCTTGGAGTATTATTCATAACCAAAGAACCATTGACAGTATCAATTTTTGATTTACCATTTACAGAAACCGAAATAGTTAATCTTTTTATATTACCAGTGCCCTTAATTATTTTTTCAATAGTTTTTGGAATTTCATAATTAGTTATTGTATTAGTTTGGTTTTTCGCCATATTAACAGCAGGATAACTCAAGGAATCTGTTGATTGGCTATTGTCAATAATGCTTTGTTCACTGCGAGCCACTTGATTTTCAGGATCATATTCGGTTTTAGTCGTTTCTATTTGAGTAAAATCAAGGTCTGCATTCACTCTTATTATTGAATTACCATTTCCTAAAATTGCATCAAGCATTGATTGAGCTTTTTGCGTTAAATAAGATTCTACATTTTTAGTCTGGGCATATTGAGTAGCCGTTAATCCGGCAATAGAATTTTTATCCACTGCTTTTTCAGACAAAATTTTGCCCCTTGAAGTCATCACAATTACATCATCGGTTGACATCCCCTCTACACTGCTTGCAATTACGTTTTGAATACCAAAAACCTTAATTTGATTTACTCCTTGAGATGTATTAAATGACAGAACTACTGATGAAGTTGGTTTTTTCTGGTCTTTAAGAAATAATGCTTTATCAGGAATTGTCAAATGGACTCTTGCGGATTTAATTATTTTTGAACTTTCAATTGTTTTAGCTAATTCACCTTCCAAAGCCCGTTTATAATTTAATTTTTGAACAAATTCAGACATCCCGAGATTGGTTTTATCAAATATTTCATATCCAACATTTCCGTCTTCCGGTAATCCTTCATTAGCCATATCCATTCTAACATCATAAATTTTATTGGCATCTACATAAATTGAAGTGCCATCTCCTCTAAGTTCGTAATCAATGCTTTTTTCTTTTAATTTCTCAACAATTTTAGCGGCTTCGTTCTCGCTCAATGAAGAATATAGCAATCTTTTATTTGATTGTGTGGATGCAAAAAAAAGAATCGAAAATAGGACAATCGGGATTATGACAATGACCCCAATTATCAGAGATTTCTGTACTCTACTTAACTTTCCAAAAAAATTTTTTGCTTGGTCAAAAACTACAATATCTGCCATATCGAATATATAATATTATTTGTTGATGATTAATTTAAACTTGCATACGAGATACTACTTGATACATATCCATAAATTTATTCCTAACTTCGACTAAAAGTTCAAAGCTCGTTTTAGCTTTTTCTGCGGCAATCATTACATCATGAATATCAACGGGTTCGCCTTTAATCATTTTTGCAGTAAGATTGTCAGCATCTTCTTGAAAAGAATTAACATCTCCAATAAATTCCTTTAGTGAATCCACGAATTTATCACTGTGTGAATTGTCTTGTTTTAGACCCTTATGTAGTTGTTGTACTAATGGTTGGAATTCTTGACCTGACTCAAGAGGGTTTATTATCATAGTGAATCCTTTCAAAAAATAATATTTTCAATCCTAGAAATAAATATAAAAATTATACACGTCCGTCAACAATAGTCCCTTTGCTGATATTCGGAGAATGCACTTTGCCGTTTTGATTAAATAAAACATGTTTTCTCAATTGTTCTGTATTTTCAGGAAATAAATTAATAAAAAAATCACGCTCCGTTTTAGTAATTAATTTGTTGCTACTATTAAAATTGCTGTTATTGATATTAGTTTGGATTTCACCCGGCTGAGATTTACTCAATCTCGTTGCATCAGTAAAATCGTTTATATATTTATCTTTATATATATTTTGCGCTTCTATTTTCATATTAAATTAATTATTAAATTGATAATGAATCTCTTGCAATATTTTTTGCCGCTTGCACTACACCAACATTAGCTTGAAAAGCACGCTGGGCACTTATCATTTCTACCATTTCCGTAACAATATTGATGTTTGGATATTTTACATAACCATTTTCATCAGCATCAGGATGGCTGGGATCATATACCAATCTCGGAGGAGAGCTATCTCTTGCCGATTTTGCTTGTAAAACACTATTATCCTGCGGATATGGTTCGGTTGATGCCGCTTGAGAATGATTTGCTGAAGTTTTTGTCATTGCTATTTGTTGAGTCATTTCGTTTTGAAATGAATCACGAGGAATTGCACGAACAACAACTATTTCCCTCTGATATGGCAGACCCAAAGGTCCTTTTGTTGTATTAATATTGGCGATATTATTGGCAGTGGCATTCAAACGCATTCTTTGGACGCTCATCCCTTGTCCGCTAATATCGAAAGATGTAAAAATATTTTCAGCCATTTTCCCTTATATTCAGTATTTATTTATCATATATTTCAATTATTTAACTCTGCCAACGATTGCTGTTTGCAAACCATTAAAATATGCTTTCATAGCTTTTGATGCAAAACGAAATTTTATTTGATTTTCAGCTAATTGCGACATTTCTTTGTCAATGTTTACGTGAGATTCACCTGCAAAATAAATTTCAGGTGTAGGAACCGGTGCATTTGAAAATTCACCTTGAATTTCGCTCTCACTTTTTTTGCCAATTGGTATATCGAATTTATTTGTTTTTGTACCACTCAATACGACTTCAGGATGGTGAAAGAATTCTTCAAATTTAACCATCTCGGGTCTATAATGCGGACTTGTAGCATTCGCAATATTTTTGGATATTACTCTTTGCCTCATAGCATAAGCATCTAAGCCACGATTTATAAGTGGGATACGTCTTTTAAACATAAATTGTCGATATATCAAACCTTAGTTCTCCCTTAAATTATCATTATTTCAGACAATAATGTATATCTATTACAATAAAAGTGCCAAAATTCGCAATTTGTAAAAGTCATTTTAGGAATTAGATTTAAGTTTTTGCTTATTATCTGTAAAGAAATTTTAATGGCGAATAATAAAAAATTGGTTTAAGTTCACCACACGGAAAATCAATATGATTTCGCAACAATTCCCAACACGCATTCTTTTTTGGCACCGGTAACCGATTTAATATTCCCGGGCTTGCCGTTTAATGTCAAATATGCTAAATATGCGAAACTGATTGCTTCTTTTGCATTATAAGGAATACCAAATTCATCGGAAATTTTGATTTTCGACAAAAGCAATTCTTTATGTAGTAATTCCATAAGAAAATGGTTTTTGACTCCGCCACCGGAAGCAATGATTGTAGATTTTGGATTAGCATATAGGCGTATATTTTCAGCTATATTATAAGCTGTAAATTTCGTTAAAGTATTTATAATATCTTCATTATTGACTATGTTTTTTATATCTTTTAATAATTTATTAATTAAATCCAAATTGAATAATTCTCTGCCGGTAGATTTCGGTGGTTTTTTATAAATAAAATCATTTTTCTTTAATTTATTAAACAAATCATTATTTAACTTTCCACTTCTTGCAATTTCTCCATTTTTATCATAAGGCAAATTGAAATAGTCCGAAACATAGCTATCAATTAAAATATTCCCGGGTCCTGTATCGAAAGCAATAACTTGTTTTTTCTCACAATCTTTTGGCAAATAAGTAATATTTGCTATACCTCCTATATTCAAAGCAATAATATCATTTGTATTACTTTTCAAGAAATTAAAATCGAAAATAGGAACGAGAGGTGCCCCCTGTCCTCCATTAGTCATATCTGCTGTTCTGAAATCACCGACAACAGTAAGATTAAGCAAATTGCTAAGTGTCGAAACCGAACCTAATTGTAATGTATTGGGTATATTGTCTTTATTCTCAGGGTTGTGCCATACAGTTTGACCGTGCAATCCTACAGCAACTATTTCATTCAAATTTATTTTTGCTTCTTCGCAAGTAATTTTAACCGCTTCGGCATATTCATAAGAAAGTTTTATATTTAAAAAGGAAATTTCAGAAACAGTAATTTTATCACTAATTATTTTTTTAATCAATTGCTTTGTTTCATCAGCATAAGGAATTTCTTTATAGTATTTCAATTTGAATTTGCTATCGGCAAATTCAACAATAGCACAATCAATGCCATCAAGGGAAGTCCCCGACATTAATCCGCAAATTAATTTATTTGATTTTCCCATTATTTAAAATATATAATTGTTCCTTAATTACTTTTTTCTCTTTTATTAATCCAATAGACTGTCTTGGTGTAAGTGATTAGTTTCATAGTTAGAAATCAGGACTTCAATACTACTATTCCTATCTCTTATTTTTGTATGATAATTTGAATT
>CAZVPQ010000036.1:0-10961 GCA_964628675.1 uncultured Hyphomicrobiales bacterium
TCGTAAACCGATGAAGTGGAATCGGCATCGTGGATAATACCCAGTCCACTACTTGGCATTTTTAAATCTAAAAAATTAGTTTGTGGATTGCCTGTGAAAATTCCCCATCTCTTTGTATATTTTAAAGCATCGTTTTTTTGCGACAATACAAATAATAGGTCGCTACTATTCAAATATGTTGTTGCCGCGGGATTGGAAAAGCCATATAAACCATACTTAAAAGCTCCGGGCGATGCCTGTAAAAAATCATTCAATTCATAATATGATAAAAAGCTATGTTGCGAAAACAAGCTAATACTCGACAAGAAGAATACTAAAAGAAAAATCTTGATTGCTTTCATAGTTACCTTATATTTATATCTGATAATTTAAATTATTTTCAAATTTAATTGAGTTTAGAAAATAATGTCTATATCTATTTCCACGACTTAAAAGTCGTGGCAATTCATTATTGACTTATCCCTACCACGACAAAAAGTCCCTGCAATTCATTATTATTATCTACGAAAAAAATTGTATATAGTTTCGACGACATAATTAATTTGCTCATTGCTTAGTTCGGGATATATTGGTAATGCTAATGTTGTTTTGGATAATTTATTAGCAACGGGATAATCATTATCATTAGGATTAAGATAATTAAAACATTCTTGCTTATGAAAGGGAACAGGATAATAAACTTCCGTACCAATATTTTTCTCCGATAAATACTCCCTCAATTCATCTCTGTTTTGCACGTGTATTACATACTGATTGTATATATGATAATTTTTATGTCCGGTTTCTTTATAAACAGGCTTTGGTAATAAGACGGAATTATTTTTTGAAAATTCAGTTACGCCTTCTTCATTGGCGAGGCCTTTTTCGACAAATAATTTAGTATATAAATCTGCATTTTTTCTTCTTGCTTCGTGCCAATTCTCAAGATGTGGGAATTTTACATTCAATACAGCGGCTTGAATAGCATCTAATCTGAAATTACCTCCGATAAAACCGTGATAATATTTCGGATACATACCGTGATTTCTCATTTCCCTTAATGTGTCGGCAACTTGTTCATCATTTGTTACTATCATACCGCCATCGCCAAAACCACCTAAATTTTTTGTAGGATAAAATGAGAAACAGCCCATTAAACCGAAAGTACCTGCTTTATTACCGTCTTTGTACTGACAACCTATAGCTTGGGCGCCGTCTTCGATTACGGGAATGTTGAATTCTTCGGATATTTTCATTATCTCTTCCATATCGGCACATTGCCCGTATAAATGAACGGGAATAATAGCTTTAGTTTTGGAAGTGATTTTCTCTTTGATTTTATCAACATCAATATTAAAAGTGATTGGATTGCTATCAACAAAAACAGGTTTTGCATTTAATCGAGCAACAACACCGGCAGTAGCAAAAAATGAATAAGTTGGAAGTATTACTTCGTCATCGGGTTTTAAATCCAAAGTCATTAAAGACATCAATAATGCATCAGTGCCACTTGAAACACCAATTGCATATTTTGCTCCGCAATATTGGGCAATAGTTTGTTCGAGCTTTTCAACTTCTTTACCGAGAATCAACATTTGGGAACGAGTTACTCTAAGAACTGCTTCTTCAACTTCTTCTTTGATAGATTGATACTGTTTTTTTAAATCCAATAAGGGGACATTCATAATTTTACCAATTTAATAATCAATATTCTTGTTTATTGAAATATTAACTTTTAAATCAAACTAATATTTTAGAAAAATGGTATTTATTTTTATGGAATATCGGGACAACCTTTTTTTCCCTTCAGAAATAATATTTTATCAACTAATGTATCGTTTACTGACTTTTTTATTATGTAAAGACCGTCTTTTAGTTTGCTTCCAAATTGTAATGAAAAACTATATCTGCCAGCAGGCAGAACTTCATTAATAATAGTAGCTATATTTACATTTTTAATATCAAATATCTCAAGTTTTGTTTTAATGCTATCTTTAGAAATAAACAAATCAAGCATTCCTACATCAATAGCAGGCATTGGGAATATTTTCATATTGTCAGATTCATAATTAAAAACAATATCAAAACTATCAGTTTGTAAAGCAGTTATAAAATATTCTCCGTTTTCTAACCAAACAGGATTACCTTCCGGAAATATTTCAAGTAAAGAATCTTTGTTATAATCGACTAACATACTGTAATCGACAATAAACTCCTTACTGTACTTAATTAATTCGTCGTTTAAATATATTTTGATTTTATAAGGTTTACCTAATTCAATTTTGTTGAAAACATATAGCCCATTATAAGTTGTATCATCAATAGTATAAGTTCTCTCTACAACTTTATCATTATTTATTAATTCAACTTTTATATTATCAAGATAATCATTCAGAAAAAATTTACCTAAAATTCTGCCACTTTCATGAATTCTTGTTAATTCGACATTAACACGACCAAGCATTTTATAATATTGGATTTGGACAGTATTGGTTTTTTCGCAGGCTAAAAGACTTATAGCAATAACCAAGAATATAAAATATTTTTTCATTTTCTTATTCTCCATAACGTAAATAAATTAACATACTAAATTTATTCTACATATCCAAATTTAGAAATAAAATAAAATTAGAATCTAAAAACTAAACCCATAGAAAATATAACCATATTTGTTTTAGTTCTAAACTCATCAAATTGAGCGGAGCTGTCGTCTAATATTTTAACTGTGGCAAAATCCGAATTGCTTCCCTTTATCATTATCATTTTGATATCTAAGAGCATTTGTGCATAAGAACCCGGGGCATCATCAAAATCAAGTAATTTAATCATAATACCACCGGCATATCCATATTGGAATGTTGCATTAAATCTATCTTTTGAATCCGTAGCTCCCCCTGCGGCATTATAATCGGCACTAACACTTAGCATTGTTGTGCCAACAGAAAATTCAATATAAGGATAAAACATTTTCATTATCTCGGGTCTAATCCTAAAAAACAATGTAAGAGGAATTAATGTTGTTTGAGTAGTAACCGTATCGGTATATAAATTCCAATTGCCGGGACCATAATCAAAATATTTAGTATCACCACCGAAAAACAAAAAACTGCCTTCAATTCCAACAGTGAAAGGAATAGGCGAAGTATCATATCCACCATAAAATGTAAAACCTTGACCGCTTGTTTGAAGATTATCCATCAATTGGTCCTGCGGTACGGAATTGGCAAACCCGATTCCAAACACATAATGCAATGGAATATGCTTTAATTTTTTATTCTGAAATTGCTTATTAATAGTCTGCGAATTAAGATTGATATTAAAAATAATAAACATAACAATAAAAACGGGTAGGCTTTTCAATAATTTTCGATAATTCATATATCTGATCTTCAATTATAGAATAATTTATTTTGATACGATTACAATTTCTGTTCGTCTGTTCAAATGCCTCCCCCACGCTGTTTTATTTGAAGCAATAGGTTTTCTTTCTCCATAACCCTTCGTCTTAATACGACTGCTTTTAATACCTTTGTTGATGAGGTAATTTTTAACACTGTTTGCTCTAAGCAAAGACAATCTATCATTTAAGGCATTGCTACCTCTATCGTCGGTATGACCTTCAACAAGAATAACAATATTAGGTCGGGATTGCATAAAATTAATTAAAACATCTAATTCTTTAATAGAATCAGGTAATTCGGAACTCCCGGAAGGATACAAAAGATTTTCAATGATAAATTTTCTACCAAGTTCAACAATTGGAATAATTCTTCTAACTAATTGATGTTTTTTCTCATCTAAAAGAGCAATATTTATAGAATCGGGAATTGCTTCCTTGTCTGTTCTATATTTGAGAGCATAAATACTTGTTAATTGATTGGAGAAATTATCTAAAACCGTTGAAAAAGGATAGTCAATATCATAAAAATTGCCACGTGTTTTTTCTGACATTATTCTATAATTCCTTAGTTTCGGAGGAACAATTGAAAACAAACGGACATTTTTTTCTTTCATTAATTTAATGATTGAACCGGTAGTCTCATCGGTAACCCCTTCCCCGTGTTCACCGGCTTGATGATAGGGAGCATCGGTAATTAAAACCAGAACTTTGTCAGCAACAGGTCTATACTTAAATTTGCAAGCTTCTTCGATAGCTTCCAAAGCATTTTCTTTTTCATCAAAACCACCAACAGCTTTAACGTTTTTTAGCCAGCTAAGAAAAGTAGTAACATTGTCAGTAAATTTATATTTATTTTCAACATAATCAGAAAACAATATCAACCCTAAGTTGTAATCAATACCTCTTTTTATCAAACTGGATGCAAAGCTTGAAATATTTGTCTGAACAGCATCAATATATTTTTGCATTGAGCCTGTTTTATCTATTGCAAATAAAAAGTCAACGGGGACACGTTCGTGAACAGATATTTTTTCTACTGAAATAACCTTTTTCTCAACACCATTTTCTAAGACAGTGAGATTATCAGCATATAAAGTATCTAATGGATAACCTAATGTATTGTATGCTTCAACAATAACCTTGACTATTGGATATTCAGAAATATCAACATTCCTGATGATAATTTCAATTCCTCTTTGTGCTGATTTAACCTTTGCTTCGTTAAGAAGATCTTGAGTTTTTTTTATCGAATCAAATTTATCATTTGAATTTTGAGAAACAAGATTATGGTTAAATAATTCAATTACAACTAATACTACTATAAAAAAATGTAAAATTTTCCTCATGGCTATTAATCCATTAAAGAATTATTAAAAATATTTAAAGTATTTAAATAATTGAAAATCATAAGATTTTCCCCCTTACTGCTAATACAAAAATACATATAAAATAAATAACCCCAAACAAATATTTTATTTGCTTGAGGTCATTTTAGAAATTTATTTCATTTAAATACTTATTCTTAGAATAGGTGAAATCATAAAGAAATTCTCAATTTCATAAGGTCTTGCATCTCTTAATGGAGTAGAGTATTTAGCTTCAATATAAAGCCAAGGACTAATCAATGGCAAATAAACTCTGCCAAGGAAAATTTGATTGGAATATTGGAAACTAATACCAAAAGGATAAGCAGATTGATTTCTATATTCTGCTTTAATATATAACCAATCGGCAAATTCATTTGGTTTATATAATTTTAGTCCGTTAACATCTTGTGTTGTTAAATAATCCCCTGCTTTTCTTTTCGCATGGTCATCAGGATTAATTGAATAAAAAGCTAACTCTTGAACTTCGGAATAACTCATACCAACATCAAATCTTAAATAATTTTCAGGGTTATTATTATTTAACCACCAATTATAGAATAATGTAAATTGACCTGTGGCTTTTAAAACCGGAACTATTGCACCTACATTATCTTCACTGTGAATTCCATTTCTTGTAAACTCAACCATAGGAGTACCGTTTTCATCAGTAGGAACAGCATATTTACCAAAAGATTTCCTTTCAATAGCCATATCATTTTTATAATTAATAGGAGTTTCTAAATTAAAATGAACACCCGCATAAGGATGAAAAGGCATATTAAAATCAAATCCTGCAATTAATTTGCCATTAGGGGCGCTATTTAATATTCTATTGGGAATGAAATCCAAAACTCCTGTATATCCATCAATACCGGAAGTTATTCTATATCCGGCGCCCAAGTATACGTTTATAAGATTAGGAATTTTTGAACTAGTCTGTGCATCGCGATTAATATATAATGGTCTCTTTAATATTATTTTTGCTTCACCCGATTCCCAGAAAGGATAACCGATTGGGTCTGTTCCAAAAAATGATTTAAACCAAAAACCGCTATCTCCGATTTTTAATGATTGCTCAAACAAAGAGAGGGAAAATGAGTGCGTAACATTTGTTGGTTCAAGAAAATTCACAATAGCTGACGCTTGATTTTGCGTAACAGGAATCTGCGGAGGTATCTCATCATAGCAATAATCCCTTTTGGCATAACCGGAATTATAACCGGACGAATAAGATTCAGCTCCGGACAGATAATCTAATAAAATACCCAAATTTTCTTCTATTTCAGATGCGTTCATTGAAGATTGACCGCAACTTATCATTAAGATATCATAAGGTTGGTAATCATCCATTCTTGGAGTTGCCAAAACCTCAATTTGGGTCATATCCAATTCATCTTCGGGATAACCGAGAAGTTTAAAAGTTTTATATATTTGTATTTGGAGATCAGTTTCACAAACTTTCCAACGTGGGAAAAATTTCATAATCTCCGGATCAATTGTTGTTAATGAATCAATCATTGCCTTTCGACTAATATCTTGAGCATAGGTTTTATGGAATCCTATCAAAACCAAACCCAAAATCAAGATTGTTATTGTCTTTCTCATAATTTTTTTGCCTCTATTTTCAAAATTCTTATTATTCATATATTCACTTTAGAAAACTAATATAATTCTTGCCATTGGTGTAAAATAGCTACCTATTTCCCAGTCATGCTTTTGGTCCCTGAATACAGGTGAATAACCTTTAGCATCTAATCTTAAAGATAATGTATTTTTTACGATTGGAATTTGCAACCAAATAGAACCGCTAAGACCTTCGTCAAAATACTGAACACTTGCTCCATAAGGAGTAGCTACACTTGTTGCCATAAATTCCATTTTGCCAGATAGTCCTCCGATGTTCTGATTATTGAAATTAAGATAATTAATCTCTTTTTTACCCGTTTCGGAATTAGTAACAACTTTATTATACCATCGCTCAACATTATAAATTGTTCCGCCAACACCAAATCTCAACATATAGTTTTCGTCTATTTGTAAAGCAAAAGTATAATGCAAATCGGCATTAAATCTAATCAAATAATCATTATCCCCATCTGTATATTGATAAGTATCAGGATGCAAATCTCTATTTTTATATCCACTTTCAATTGCATTACCAAAAACGTAAGCAAATCCAAAATGGAACAATCCGCTTTTGGGAATAACTTTAAATGGGAAATCAAATTCACCGGCAATACCAATTCCGGCATGAGTTAATTTTCTATCTTGTTCAAATAAATCTGTGCTTAAGTTTGACCATCCGGCTGTAGGCAATATGACACCAAGTTTCATACTTTGCCATAAAGCAAGAGCTGTCAATCTTTCGCTCCAAAAAGAATTATAGCCAATATCATCAATGCCATATTTTAATTCAATACCTAATTCAGGCAAATCAGCATTAGCAGTTCCAAATGAATCAACTACAAATGAATTAGCATCATAATCAAAATAACCGGGGACTTTATACATTTTCCAACTAATTAAATCGGGACTGACGATAAATTCGTTTCTTTTTAAACCCATATCCTCGGGTTGCTCATCAGAAATTCTTAAGAATTTTTGTATATCATAATTAGTCATATTGGATTCATTGGATACAATAGATTGTGTACCACCAAAAATTTTCGGAGCAAACCAACCGGGAGTACCAATACCTTGCATTTCAAGAGTTTTTAATTCATAATTTTGTTGAATTAATGAATTCATCATTAGATCGTACATATTATTAGCAGAGAATGTAGAATCTAAAACAAATTGCTTTAATTCATCATAAGTAAAAACATCACTCTTACCAACTCTTTTCAAGTTCTTTTCAAGATTGGAAGAAGGATTTTTTGAAACTATCATCCCAATAACGACAGAGGGTATTTGACCTTTTTTCGGTCTTGATGTTATGATAAATACTTTATCGATTTTAGGACCACCACCAATAGTTTTAGCTTTATAATAGTTATATAATTGATCAAGTTCGCCTTTTTGAGGCAAAGGCAAACCACGTTTTAATATCTCGTTAGTAATACCATTAATATCAGACCCTGCATTAACTTGATTTTCAACCAATTTAACTAACCTAGGGTCAGCAGATTTTAAAATGGCATCATCAATTTTAATAGCGCTTTTACTTTGTTGCTTCAATTCAATAGCTCTTTTAACCTCGGAAATATTTTGGATTTGATACAAAGATATAGTTCCAAATCTATAATTTTTAAATCCTCTCAAGATATTTTCGAGTTCTGTTTTACTTGGTTCTTGAGCAAACGAAGTACTTGCAACACCCAAACAAAGTATCAACAGACTT
The DNA here is from genome assembly GCA_964628675.1 of uncultured Hyphomicrobiales bacterium. Lineage (GTDB taxonomy): Bacteria > Bacteroidota > Ignavibacteria > Kapaibacteriales > UBA2268 > CAZVPQ01. The sequence goes on from CAZVPQ010000036.1 coordinate 8,087, forward strand.
AGCAATATTTTTTTCATCTTTTTCATCTTGTTTTCAAATTCCTAACAATTTATTTTACACAATTTTTATTCTAAATGCAATTCATTCACTTCACTATTATCGTCTTCTACGACCTGATGGTCTTGGTTTAGCTCCACCGGAACGTCTTCTGCCACCGGTTGCTTTTTCCGGTTCATATGTTATCGGAATATTAATTTTCTTTTGTCCATCGGCAGATTTGCCATTCATTGGGTTAATTGCAGTAGCAACCATAACACAAGAAACAGAACCGTAAAGCATATCTTCACCCCTTTGCATTTTGCCCCTTATTTCAATTGTAATAGTATATTTATTACCATCTTTTTCAATAATCGGGTCGCTAGCAATATCGTAACCTGTAATATCTACTTTTGGATTCTGAACCTTTACTTTAATAGTTGGTTTTGCAGGATTAGTTGAGTTTGGGTCATCACCAATATCGGGAATACCTAAAGCAATATTTGAAACTTTGATTTTAATTCTTTTTGAAGTTCCACTTAATTGCACACTTTGATTTCCTGTCAAAATCTGAGGAGCTTCTTGTTTAATTGAAACAGTCTTTTTAGGATATAAAATCAATTCCTTATTTGTATATGGTTGAATCCAAGAAACCATAAGAGAAACATCATTGGATTTTGCATCTAAATAAAGTCCTTCATCTCTACCCATTGATAAACCTTCAAAAGGAGGTTTTTGTTGATTTTGGTCTGTTTGCAAATACATTCTAAATTGGTTAGACTTGATTTTCCCACCGGAAGTTGGTATAGCATTAAATGCAAGCTTATAACCATACAAAGTAGTGTTATTCATTTTTAAATCAATAACTTTTTTATTAGATTTTGTTAATCCCGTCGGGAATATTTCTAATACCGCAGTTTCGGTTTTGGGTTTATTAAATAATTTATGAGTAATTTCAACAGTATATTTGCCTGGTGATAAATCCTGATCAGCTATTGCTCTCCACTCTTGTCTGCCTCCTCGAGTTGGTGGTGTAACTTCAACACCAGGAATTTCTTCGAGAGGTGTACAATTAAATCTTGCAACAGCAGTGCCATTTTCCATAACTCTTGCTTCAACACTATTAATACCTTTGCCTTGGAAAGGACTTATTGTAAATTCAAATGCGGGAGGTATCTTATTAAAACAAGCAATATAAGTTGGAGCACTAATTACAGGATCAGCCATTGGTGGTTTAGGAGTGATAACTCTAACATTAAACTCAATAGCACCTCTATTTTGAGAGAAATTAATTGATTGACCTGGAGCTAAAAGTTTTTCAATATAGCCATATAATTCAATTTTGCTTCTTGCTTCAATAGGATTTTCATCGCTGGCGGCTTGAATTTTAGCATCAGCAAGCATTTTGTCAAATTTCTCTACATTATGCTCTCTAGTCAAAATCTTAGGATCAGGCATACTGTATCTTTCTAATTTAGAGTGGAGTCCCGCTTTTACTTTATCTAAATTTTCAACAGTTAACTGTACAGTACCAATATTGATTTTTGTATCTTGGTCAATTTTTTCCGGATTAACATCAGCTCTAACACCTAAAATTCTATTAGTACGAGATGAGAACCTAAGTTTATACCAACCCTGTTTGGACGGGGGTTGGAAATAAACAATAAAAGCTCTTTTCTTCATTTCATTAGTTGTAAAACCTTCAGATTTAGAATCTTCCACACTCTCATATTGAGAGTAATAAAAAATACTATCTAATGGAATCTCTTTGGGTGCTAATAAATCACCCTTCATCTGAATTTTATCAATTGGGTAATTAGGTTGAATTGCTTTAGATGTTAAATTGTCCAAAGGCAAAGAATTATATGTAGCATCAATGTCCAAAATTAAAGTTCTAATAGACAGAAATTCCCAAAATTCCCCATCGCCGACATCAATTGTTTGTCCGGGTTCAAAATCTGAGAAATTATTATATTTTTTCTTTATCTCTTTATCGCTAGGGAAAATAGGTGGATTATCAGGATTAGGACTATTTGAATAAAACACTTGATATTCAATTTCACTAACATTAGATAATTCAACCAACTTTTTTAATCTTTGATTATAATCTTTTCCGGATTCACCGGATTTTTGTTTTAAATCACTTGAAACATCAGTAACACCTACTTCAACAATGTACTTTCGCCATGGCTTAATATCTGCACCCATAACCTCTTTTAAATTAGCTCCTGGTGGGGGTATTGTTATCTCGTCTTGAGGTTTCGTATTAATACCTTCCGTACCGGAACCAGATTGAAGCTGGGACAAAATACTTTCAACAATTTTCATGCTCTCTTTTTGTTTTTTGAGCAAATGCTCTTCAGCGTCATCACGTTCCATGATGACGAGCAATAGCTCAAGAACAACCGCTAAGTATAAAACGAAGTAAACTTTTCCTGCATCTGTTGACATAATTAAATTCCCTTAATATTTAATTAAAACTATATTCCAATTCTATCTACACTTTACGTTAAGTTTATAAAGAACTTACCTTTATATTGTTATAAACATAGTTTATAAGTCATTAGTAATCATACTTAACTACTATATTCTTTTTTTTTGTCATAGAAAATACAATTTATGCTAATTATAATTTATAAGCAAATTAAATTTCCTATAAGATTTCAATTTATTTTAAAAAAAATCATAATTTGTCGCAATTTTAACTACAAAATTAACGAATTGTCAAAATATTGACTACAAATTCTTTAAAATTTCTTTGTTATTTTTACTGTTTTTTTATTTCAAATAACGTAAGTGCTTTTATATAACTCAGATAATCAATATTATCAATGCAATATAATATTTTTTCTATATATAGCAAATATTTTATTATATTTATTTTTGTAATGTTTATTTT
>CAZVPQ010000037.1:0-10719 GCA_964628675.1 uncultured Hyphomicrobiales bacterium
GATTATTAAATAATGATTTGACAACGATAAACGGCATTAAAAATCCATACAATATAGCCCTATTCGGTCAATATGGATTTGCCGATATAAAAATGCAGGACTCTATTTTGGACTTTGGAAAAGTCTGTTTAAGTGATTCTAAAACAATAAATATTTTCTTTAAAAATATGGGGAATACTCAAACAAATTTCACACAAACCCAAAATGACACTAATGTTTTTCATATTACTTTCGATGCTGGTGCTTTACCAATTAGTATAGCACCTGGTGATTCAATAAGAAGTTCTATTTCTTTTAAACCTAAAACTATCGGAACACACCAAGATACAATTTATATACAATCCCAACCTTGCGATAACTTAATAAAAATCATTGTAATGGGTGATGGTGTAAGTGCGAGTATGAAAGCAAATCCTGATGCTATTTATCAAATTGTACAGACAAACAAACCGTATGCAATCAAAATCAATCTTCGTTCTACCGGAACAGAAGATATAAATATAACCGATATTGATTTTGGTCAACCTGTAAGCAATATAAAATTGGATTACAAACCCGCATTACCACAATTATTAAAATTCAATGCCAATATAGATTTCAATATTAGTATTACTGCTTTAGTCGATACAGTATTTGACGGTTATATATGTTTCTCTGGTAAGAGTTTTTGTCTTAACGGTTTATGTATTCCTGTTCATTTGGAAAGTTTCAGTTCGCAAACGGACTTTTTACAAGATTCTATTGATTTTGGGAATATTAAATGCACTCCCCAACAGGTTATTGATACATTAAGAATAACTAATTCAGGATTTGCAAATGATACTATAACAAAACTTGAGATGACCCCCTCGAATATACCATTTAGTATTTTGAACGAACCTCGACTTCCATTACTAATTCAGCCAAACGACACTTTGGATTTAGCCATTGGATTTGATGCAATCACAGAAGGGGATTATTCAGCTACTTTAACTATGGGATTAACTGCCGCAAAAGATTTTGAAAAAAATATAACTCTTCACGGAGAATATCGTTCTGCCACAAGTGAACCCGATACTTGTTTGGTCGATTTTGGTGATGTTGAAAAATGCGATACTATGAAAACATATATTATAGTTATTAAAAATAGCGGTACTCTAAAAGATTCTTTAATTATAAGAAAAACGAATAATTTTCAAAATATTTCGATTACTAAACCATCTGATATGACAGCCATAAATTATATTGTTGTTTCACCTCTTGATAGCGTTGCAATAGCAATTAATCTTTATCCTGATATTTTACCACCCAATGAATACAATGAACAAATAATTCTTGAAAGTCAAATTTGTCCTAATATAGATACTATTGATGTAAAAGCAACAATTTTCCATAATTTATTGACTTATACACCCAAATCAATTGACTTCGGTTCAGTTTGGATTGATGAAATTGGAACTCGTCAATTAAAAGTCAAGAATGAGAGTAAATACCCCAAAAAAATTCTGTATATGGAAATCCAACAATTTGGTCTTGAATACAGTTTTAAAAACAATTACAATTTTCCAATTAATTTCAAACCGGGAGATTCCCTAATTGTTCCTGTTACGTTTACTTCGAGCCAAAGTGGTAAGTTTAATGCTCAGATATATATTTACGATATTTCAATTTGTATGGATTCGAACGTAGTTGATTTATCCGCAGATGTTCCCAAAGAAGTTTACGAAACAACTTTAAGCTTAGACGATTACATATCACAACCGGGAATTAAATTATCTATGCCGCTTCATCTTTCGGATTCTATGCCGAAATTAAAACATAATGGGATTAATTTCCAATTTAGTTTTGACCCTTGGTTATTCTATCCGTCATCTATTGTTGTTGAAAATAAATACGGAAATCAAGTAACTGTTCCTTTTTCTTATAATAGTGGAATTATTAGTGGATTTCTTGATACTAATTACACTAAAACAATATTTTATACTGCTGGCAATATAATGTGGATAAACGGATTAGTGCTATTGTCAAAGCCAATTTCGACTCCAATACATATTGATGACTTCTCGCCTGTTACGAACAAAACCGTTACTATATATAAAATAGATGGTTCCCTCGAATTGGAAAACATTTGTCTTCCTATAGCCGGATTTCACTTAGTAAGTTCCAGCATTAACCAAGTATTGATTTTGAATAATCCTATTAATAACGGTGAGTTATCACTCAATATAAAAACAGATAGAAACAGTAAAATAAATTTATCCGTTTATAATCCAAACGGTATTGATGTATTGTCTTATAAAGCATCTATACTAAGTGGGAAATCAAACATAAAAATTGATGTTTCTGATTTACCGACAGGTAGTTATTTTCTAAAAATATATATTTCTGATGACCTAATAATTAAGAAATTTATTATATTGAAATAAAATTAATTACAATTATTTGAAGCATTATGAACATCAAACAGCTTGCAATCTATTACTCGATTTTTATGGGTTTTAGTATAATACTAATCTGGGCTTATTTTATTAGCTCCGGTGATTATTCAAATTATTTAGGTGTGGATTTGGAATTCATTTCACATTTAATTGCTGAATTTTCAACGGCGATTTTGCTAATAATAAGTGGTATCTTATTAATCAAAAATCGTAATCGAGCAATATATTTATTGTTTTTGTCAATAGGAATGTTGATTTATACATTAATTTTAGGATTAGGATATTTTATTGAGATTCATTTATATTCTTTTGCTATAATGTTTGCTGTTTTTGCTTTGATGTCAGCTTTAATATTAATAAGTTTGTTTTTTGATTTAAAAGAAAAAAATTAGTTTTAAAATAATTTGTTTAATTGCTAATCAATTATTAAATTTGTAGCTCTTAATTTTAGAAGGAAAGAAAAAATGAATAAGATGAATTTAGTCGAAGAGTTAATTAAAGAAAGAGCTATTAACTTTCGCAAAGAAAAAGACGGAAATAACTTTGTTGAGCTTCCTGAATTCAAATCAGGAGATACTGTAAACGTTGCCGTTCGAGTAGTTGAAGGCGAAAAAGAAAGAATTCAGAACTTCAAAGGTATTGTATTAAGCAAAAGAGGTTCAGGAATTAATCAAACGTTTTTAGTTAGAAAAATATCTAACGGAGTTGGTGTTGAGAGAGTATTCTCCTTGTTCTCACCAATGTTACAAGGTATTAAAGTTCTTAGAAACGGAAAAGTACGCCGTGCTAAATTATATTATTTACGCGGAATGTCCGAAAGAAAGATTCGACAGAAATTGAGTTAATACATCAATTCAAAAAAATAAAACAGCGGATTTTTATCCGCTGTTTTTTTTATTAAATGATAAGATTAGTCAAACAACTAATCCTCTTCATAATCTACAAATTCAAGAACTTTGCCAATACCTGCACCGTGTCTCATTATCGAAAAGTCGTCAGTTGTCATATCTATTACAGTTGATTCGCCAACAAAATGATATTCATCACTTTGAACGGCTAAATCTACTTGCGAAGAAAAATAATCGATAATATCTTCAGGGTGTTTAAAATAATCTTCGCCTTCAATTCTTGCAGATATTGAAATTATTGGCGAACCGACATTCATCAATAATAATTGTGATAAATCATTGTCGGGAACTCTTATTCCCGATGTTTTCCTTTTGGGATTTTGAGCAAATTTAGGTACTTGCTTTGTTGCAGGCAACACAAAAGTAAATGGTCCGGGTATAATTGCTTTAATAGTTTTATATGCTTTATTACTTACTTTTGCAAATTCCGAAATGTTAGACAATGAGCTACATAAGAATGTCAAAGCTTTGGACATCGGTAATTTCCTAATAGCTCTAAGTTTGCTGATTGATGCTTTGTTTGATAACTGACACCCTAAAGTAAATCCGGTATCTGTCGGATAAAGTATGACAGCACCATCTTTAATGGCATCGGCAACTATTTTAATTTTCCTTATTTCAGGGGTTTTTGAATGGATTGATAATATTTCTGCTGACATATTACACCTAATTTATTGTAAATAATTTAATCTTCATCATTCTAATGAAATTGACGAAAAAATATATTTAAAATTTTGACTTTTTTTTAATAAATATTTTATAAAACGGATAATTTAAAATATTGATTTCGGATTTATGTTTGATGTTGAGAGTTATTACTATCAAATAATGTACATTCAATATTGATTACTGATTAGCATTTTTATTGTCCTTGAAGCAATAATTGTTATTCTTTTAACATTTTTTTTTATTTTGCAGTATTACAATTAGTTAAAAATAAAAAAGCGGTATTAATATGAAAAAATTATTTTTTACCTTAGTTATTTTTTGTTTGGCTGTGAGTTTGGAAGCAGTTGAATTGAATTTACCTTTTATGGATAAAAATACAATTGGTGCTAATGAATTTATTAAGCAGAATAGTCAAAATGACGGCAGAGGCATTGTCGTTTTTATACTTGATAGCGGAGTTGACCCATCTATCAAAGGTTTGCAATTAACAAGTCAAGGAAAAGTTAAAGTAATTGAAATGCAGGATTTTTCCGGTCAAACAGTGATAAGTTTGAGTAAAGCTAAAAAAGAAAAAATAAAAACTACCGATGTTTTGAAAGGCAATAACATTAAATTGAAAGGATATGAAAAATTAAAGCTCAAGCCTTACAACGATGAATATTATATTGGTAAAATCGATGAAAAATCAAATTTTAAAAATTCAGCCGTTAAAGATATAAATAGCAATGGTAAAACTGATGATGTATTTGGTGTTTTGGCATTTCAAATTGAGAATTACAAAGAGTTGTTAAAAGGTGCGCAAGGTTTTATTAAACCGAAGAAAGATGAGAAAATTTGGGTGTTTTATATTGATGAAAATGCTGATAGCAGAATTGACGACGAAAGTGTAAAATTGAATTATCATTATAGGTTCGATACTTTCAATTTTTATAATGGTGATAAAGACAAAAAACCTCAATATGCAATGTCTGCTAATATAAGAGGGAATGGAAGTCCGAAATTAGTGATTAATACAGCGGATAATGCTCACGGTTCGCATTGTTCGGGTATTGCTACTGGATATAAAATAAATGGTCAAGACGGATTAAACGGCATTGCACCCGGAGCTTACATTGCTTCTTTAAAAATTGGAAATGATGTTCTTTCGGGTGGTGCAACAACTACGTCATCAATGAAAAAGGCTTATGAGTATGGAGTAAAATTCTTAAAAGAAGCAGGTTTTAAATACGGGGTTTTCTCAATGAGCTATGGTATTGGTTCCGAGACTCCGGGAAGAAGTGAAATGGAGAAATTTTTGACGCAATTTGCCATTGACCATCCTAATGTTGTTATTGTAAAATCTATGGGTAATTCCGGTCCTGGGATTAATACAAGTGGCAATCCTTCTAATGTTAAAGGAACAATAACGGTAGGTGCGATGATTTCTCCGGCAACTTTAAGGGATTTATACGGCTCTTCGAGAAAAATGAATTGGATTACACATTTTAGTTCAAGAGGTGGTTGTGTTAATGAACCTGATGTTGTTGCACCCGGTGCGGCGGCTTCGACTGTGCCTGCTTATTCACACGGTGATGCATTCTGGGGTACGTCTATGTCCACTCCACAAGTAGCGGGAGCTTGTGCCTTGCTATTAAGTGCCGCACTCAATGATAGTATAGAGGTAAACAATGCTATGGTAAAAAGAGCAGTGAAATTCACTGCATCGCCTCTAAAGGGATATCTGCCTCTTGATTATGGTGGCGGTTTGGTCAATATTAATAAAGCTTATAAGTACTTAAAAATTTTAGCAAAGAGACCGGAAAAAGATAGAGTTTTATATTATAAAATTAATACTAAAAATACTTTTTTCGATGATGAAAAAGACGAGGCTGTTTATTGGAATGTTGATGGTTACGTTCCCGATAAATCTACAAAGCAAAAGATTATAATTAGTCCTGTATTTCCTGAAAAGACAACAGATAAAGAAAAAGCGGATTTCTATAGAGTGTTTTCATTGAAATCAAATGCAAATTGGTTTGATATTGATAAATCGAATATTTATATACGTGGTAATCATAAAGCAAGTTTTTCCATTACTTTTGATAAATCCAAATTGAAGAAGCCGGGGATATATAACAACAAAATAGTTGCTTATGCAAAGAGTGAAGATAACGGAGGTTTCCCTGAATTTGATATTCCCGTAACAGTTGTGATACCTTATGATTTTTCAGCCGATAATAATTTTAATTTGAAATTGAAGAATCAGGCATTAGATATTGGCAATATTGGAAGATATTATTTGAATATCCCGCCGTCAGCAAGCTCTATGGCTCTTGAATTAAATTCAAAAAATAAAAATAGCAATTTGACTTTTTATTTATATTCTCCGGAAGGCAAAGCAGAGCTTAGAACCGGTTTAACCGGTGGTGAAGCTGGAACACAAAAATTGCATTATGAATTGACTGAAAATAATCTTCATTACGGTGTGTGGGAATTATTGCCTTATTGCTATTATAAATCGTCTGAAAATGCAAAATTCGATATTTATGTTAGATTTTACGGTTTAAAGTCTTTACCTGAAACTATAAAAAATATTAGTTTTGAATCGGGTGAAAAACCAAAAGGCAGTTTTAAAATTGCAAATCTTTATAAATCGTCCGTTGTGGTTAATGCAGGAGGATATATCAGAGGTTATTATTTTGATAAAGACTATGATAGAAGCGGTGAAAAGAGATTTGAAAAAGAGTTCAAAGTGGGCAACGATATTAAAAAAGTTGTATTTAAACTTGATATACCTGTTGAAAGTTTTAATAAGATGACAGATATAGCAGTAAATATTTATAATAGCAATGGGAAATCAATTTTATCATCAGGTTTAACGAGAAAGGGTAAAGATGTTACTTTTTATCCACCTCATTCAGGAAAATTCACTTTGGAAATTGTTCCTGCATTTGCAAGCGACGAATTGCTAAATGATGGTTGGGATTTCAATCTGAAAGAAGAATATTACTATAGTTCTCCCGTTAATATAAATGTTGAACAAAATCATAAAACTTTGTATCCGTCGAAATGGTATGATTTTGATTTTACATTAAGCAAAGCTTACCCTATTGCTCCCGACGGTAGTACAACTTTTGGTGATATATTATTTTATAATTACGAAAATGAAGACTTAATTAAAAAAATATCAATTAAAATAGAAAGATAAAACAATGTCAGCAAGCAAATTAATCAGCCCTCACGGGAGTCCGGAGTTAATAGAATTATTATTAACCGGACAGGAATTAGCAGAGGCAAAGCAAAAGGCAATGAGCTTACCGAAATTACCATTATCAAGTAGAGAAACAGGAGATTTGATAATGATGGGTATAGGAGGCTTTACCCCATTGAAAGGCTTTATGGGAAAAGCAGACTGGAAAAGTGTATGCGAAGAAATGAAAATGCCTAGTATGAACGGTCTATTCTGGCCCATACCGGTAACATTATCAGCATCCAAAGCAGATGCAGACAAGATTAATATTGGTGATGAAGTAGCATTATTTTCGGAAGAATATAATGAGATAATGGCAATAATGAAAGTCGATGAGAAATATACAATTGACAAAGAATTTGAATGTCAACACGTATATAAGACAACCGACTTAGACCATCCGGGCGTAAAGATGGTAATGGAGCAAAAAGAGGTCAATATAGCCGGATCAGTACAAGTATTATCAGAAGGACCTTTCCCGACAGAATTCAAAGGAGTTTATCAAAGACCGAGAGAATCAAGAGCAATATTTGCAGAAAGAGGTTGGAAGACAATAGCGGCATTGCAGTTAAGAAACCCGATGCACAGAAGCCATGAGTATTTAGCCAAGATAGCATTGGAGGTATCCGATGGATTATACATTCATCAATTAGTTGGCAAACTAAAACCCGGCGATATACCTGCCGAAGTAAGAGTAAAATGTATAAATACTTTAGTAGATAATTACTTTGTAAAGAATTCGGTATTAACAGGAGGTTATCCCTTGGATATGCGATATGCAGGACCGAGAGAAGCATTATTGCATGCATTATTCCGCCAGAATTTCGGTTGTACACATATGATAATCGGAAGAGACCACGCAGGAGTAGGTAATTACTACGGACCGTTTGAAGCACAAGATATATTTGATGAATTATGGGACGGAGCCTTATTATGTAAACCGTTGAAGATAGATTGGACATTCTGGTGTTATAAATGCGGGGGCATGGCATCAATGAAGACTTGTCCACATACTAAAGAAGACAGATTATTATTAAGTGGGACGATGTTGCGTAAGAGTTTATCCGAAGGCAATGATATACCTAAAGAATTCTCACGTCCTGAAGTATTAGCAATATTGCAAGACTACTATGCAGGTTTAACCGAGAAAGTTGAAATTAAACTTCATAGAGGTGCTACAGGGGAAGGTTAATAAAATGGATTTCAGCGATAGAAATTTTATAATTATAATTGGGAAATTATGATTTGAATATATAAATATTTTAATTTTAAAAAGCTACCTAAAATGAAAAAATGAGGTAGCTTTTTTAATAAAACCAATCTTATTTTTAAGTTTTGTAACAAAGTGTTGCTTTTAATTTTATCTTAAAACCAAAGCATAAACTCATCTGTAATATTGCTATAAATATTAATATATCAATCAGGTAAATACCGTATAATTAATATATTAGTATCAGCTAATACCTATTAATTAAGATAATTACAAAACTAGTATAAATGCCAGATACCACATATTGAATACAGTCTTTTAAAACTTGTTGACTTTATTATTTCTATTATATAATATGCACTCGAAAAGAAAATGAAATTAAATATTTATAGAAATTAAATGATTTTTTGTTACAAAAAATAGGAGAAACAATGTCAGCAAGCAAATTAATCAGCCCTCACGGGAGTCCGGAGTTAATAGAATTATTATTAACCGGACAGGAATTAGCAGAGGCAAAGCAAAAGGCAATGAGCTTACCGAAATTACCATTATCAAGTAGAGAAACAGGAGATTTGATAATGATGGGTATAGGAGGCTTTACCCCATTGAAAGGCTTTATGGGAAAAGCAGACTGGAAAAGTGTATGCGAAGAAATGAAAATGCCTAGTATGAACGGTCTATTCTGGCCCATACCGGTAACATTATCAGCATCCAAAGCAGATGCAGACAAGATTAATATTGGTGATGAAGTAGCATTATTTTCGGAAGAATATAATGAGATAATGGCAATAATGAAAGTCGATGAGAAATATACAATTGACAAAGAATTTGAATGTCAACACGTATATAAGACAACCGACTTAGACCATCCGGGCGTAAAGATGGTAATGGAGCAAAAAGAGGTCAATATAGCCGGATCAGTACAAGTATTATCAGAAGGACCTTTCCCGACAGAATTCAAAGGAGTTTATCAAAGACCGAGAGAATCAAGAGCAATATTTGCAGAAAGAGGTTGGAAGACAATAGCGGCATTGCAGTTAAGAAACCCGATGCACAGAAGCCATGAGTATTTAGCCAAGATAGCATTGGAGGTATCCGATGGATTATACATTCATCAATTAGTTGGCAAACTAAAACCCGGCGATATACCTGCCGAAGTAAGAGTAAAATGTATAAATACTTTAGTAGATAATTACTTTGTAAAGAATTCGGTATTAACAGGAGGTTATCCCTTGGATATGCGATATGCAGGACCGAGAGAAGCATTATTGCATGCATTATTCCGCCAGAATTTCGGTTGTACACATATGATAATCGGAAGAGACCACGCAGGAGTAGGTAATTACTACGGACCGTTTGAAGCACAAGATATATTTGATGAATTATGGGACGGAGCCTTATTATGTAAACCGTTGAAGATAGATTGGACATTCTGGTGTTATAAATGCGGGGGCATGGCATCAATGAAGACTTGTCCACATACTAAAGAAGACAGATTATTATTAAGTGGGACGATGTTGCGTAAGAGTTTATCCGAAGGCAATGATATACCTAAAGAATTCTCACGTCCTGAAGTATTAGCAATATTGCAAGACTACTATGCAGGTTTAACCGAGAAAGTTGAAATTAAACTTCATAGAGGTGCTACCGGTTAATGAAGGAAGAAATAAACTTGAATTTTTTTATAAACTATTAATTAACAAATTTTTTATTATTCAGGAGAAAACTGATGCCAAGTTATGTTATTCAAGAAAAATGCGATGGGTGCAAAGCACTTGACAAAACAGCTTGCCAACACATTTGCCCAAATGATTTAATGGTTCTTGATAAAGAAGCTATGAAAGCTTATAATAATGAACCTGAAATGTGCTGGGAATGCTATAACTGCGTAAAAATTTGCCCTAATCAAGCAATTGAAGTCCGTGGTTATGCAGACTTTGTCCCATTAGGAGCCCAAGTAACTCCAATGAGGAGTTCCGATTCAATTATGTGGACAGTTAAGTTCCGCGGCGGTGAGCTTAAGAGATTCAAATTCCCAATTCGTACAACACCAGAAGGTTCAGCTGTTCCAAACGGTGGTTTCGATGAAGGAACCGAAGATATAAGCGCCCCGGAATTATTTACAGAACCTGCAACATCGGGTGGTGATTTATTAGCAGCACCAGGTCGTCAAGGTTGGCAATGATGCCGGAACTATTATTAAGAAATATTATAATTAATAAAATGATTAGGAGCTAAAACATGGCAAATTTCGAAACAGTAGAAGTCACAACTGATTTATTGATT
>CAZVPQ010000038.1:0-10686 GCA_964628675.1 uncultured Hyphomicrobiales bacterium
TCAGAAAGTATAATGATATTAGCTATTCATCCGTTTTGGTTGACTTTGATTATCTTAGTCTTAAAAACTTATCAAATAACTAATAAAGATAGTGAAAAAGGAAATTACAAAGCAAATAAGGATATTATCTTTAGAGCTGATTTGAATATTGCTTTTCAGGAAATTAAAGATTACATCAAGTCAAAAAGATATTATATATTTAAAGAAGACGATGATTCTATGACATTGAAATATTTTACAAATCTTACATTAGGTTCGTTGGGTGAAGTAGTAAAAGTTGAGATTATCAAAGCTGACGGAGGTTTAGTTGCTATTGATGTATCAAGCAAAAATTTATTTTCAATGACATTAATTGATTGGGGAAATAACAAAAGAAATATTAACAAACTTGAAGCTTATTTATCGGGCATTAAACAAGTTTGATTAATACAAAATCGGAAAATTATATCCATATTTTCACAAAATGAGAATATGGATATAATTATCGGATACAAATTAAAAGTTTGTTTCTGATCGTATTAGATGATAAAGATAGAAAGATATTTATTTTCAGTTTTTAGCTAAATAAATATTGTCATTTTCAGGAAGATTTTTAATCATTCCAACAAAATAATTATAAGTTTTTTTATTTTCACGGCGAGTCAGTTTGTCCGAAGGTACTACTAAATAAGTCAAGCGAATAGAATTATTTTTGTATTTCTTATATAATCGGATTGCTGATTTAAATGTTTTGGCTGAGTCAACCAATGTAACTAAACTATTTGGAATACAAACCAAAGGTTTATCAATAGAATATCCAAAATAATATTTACTATCATCAATATCGGACTGTTCGAGAGAGTTCGGCAAAAAACCCTCAATATTTACTTTTGATAGACCAACACCATCGATTTTAGTAGCTGATTTGAATGATAAATCAATGATTCTCTTTTTGATATATGGTCCTCTATCGTTAATTCTAACTAAAACAGATTTATTGTTTTTCAAATTAGTTACTTTTAAAATAGTTCCAAAAGGCAAAATTTTATGTGCGGCTGTAAAGTCATTCATATTGTATCTTTCACCGTTTGCTGTTTTTCTATTGTGGAACTTCTTTCCGTACCAAGATGCAATTCCTTTCTGGTCGAAAATATAATCATTTGCAATATTAAATTTTTCAATTAGTTTGCATTCCGATGGTTCGGGATTATATACATAACCATCATCTATTTTAGAAATAATTTCAGCTTTCAGTATTATAAAACTAAATAACAAAACTATAATTAGAAGAATAGACCATAGCCTTCCACCAATACTTAATTTCAAAGTTTTGTTATCAAATTTACTAAATTTACTCATAGAGTAATAACTCCTTATAATTCAACATACTTTAATTGTTGTTTGCAATAATAATTGCAATTCAAATCAAAATTAAATCTGTTTGACGCATTGTTGTGTAATAGATTGTAAAAAATTAAAAAAAATTTATTTATCTATTACAACTCGCTATTTAATCCTCATATATTATTTAACTTAGGCTAATAAAAGAATAATTTATTACTAATACGTCATTTAGTCAAGAAGAATATAAACCAATAAATAATTTATGTTTTTTTCTGTGAAAAATAAGCAATAAATTTGAATTAGTTTATTTAACAATAGTAAGGATTATGGCTAAAACATTAGAAATAAGGGAAAGGGAAATTAGGACTATTGTGAAGAATAGAAAAGCTCTTCACGATTTTTTTATCGTTAGTACTTATGAAGCAGGAATTGCACTTAGGGGCACAGAAGTAAAATCTTTGAGGCAAAGGAAATGTAGTTTGCAAGATGCTTATGCAGGGTTTCCTGATTCTGATAGTTACGAACTGTATTTAATTAATATGCATATCAACCCTTATGATCAAGGTAATATATATAACCATGAACCCAAGAGGAAAAGGAAATTACTTCTAAACCGACGTGAAGTTGTTAAATTGAAATCAGCCGTTCAAGAAAAAGGTTTTACAATCATTCCACTATCATTATATTTTTCCGGTCGGTTTGTAAAAGTTGAATTAGGCTTAGCCAAAGCTAAAAAGAAATATGATAAGAGAGAAGATACGAAGAAGAAAGAAGTTGACAGAGAAATTAGAAAAAAATTTAAATATAAATAATTTAGGATTTGTAAATGTTCCCATCGCTTAATGAACAAATGGATATAATTAAATCCGGAGCAATTGATGTATTGCCGGAGGAAGAGTTAGTAAAAAAAATTGAAAAATCTATTAAAGATAAAAAACCGCTTACTATAAAATTAGGTTGCGACCCGAGTAAACCGGATTTGCATATCGGTCACGCAGTCGTTTTGAATAAATTAAGACAATTTCAAGATATGGGGCATAATGCTATTTTGATTGTTGGCGATTTTACTGCTATGATAGGTGATCCAACAGGCAAATCGAAAACAAGACCTCAGTTGACTATTGAAGAAACTAAAATTAATGGACAAAGCTATTTGGAACAAGCAGGATTAGTTTTGGATAAAGACAGATTAGAGGTTAGATATAATTCCGAATGGTTATCGAAGATGAATTTTAACGACGTTATTAAACTATCGGCTAATTATACTGTTGCTCAAATTTTAGAACGTGATGATTTTAGTAAACGATACAAGTCAGGGGTACCTATTAGTATTCACGAGTTACTTTATCCTTTGGCACAAGCTATGGATTCCGCCGCTATTAAATCTGATGTTGAATTAGGTGGAACTGATCAAAAATTCAATCTTATTGTAGGTCGTGAAATCCAAAGGGCGTATAATCAAGAACCTCAATGCTTGGTAACTTTGCCCATTCTTGTTGGTACAGACGGAGTGGACAAAATGAGCAAGTCACTAAATAATTATATTGCTTTAACCGATAAACCTTCGGAAATGTTTGGCAAAATAATGTCTATTCCCGATGAATTAATTCTTTCTTATTTCAGATATGCCGCTTTTTCATCGGAACAGGATATTCAAGTAATGCAAGAAAAATTAAAGGATAATGGTTTTAATCCGAGAGATGCTAAGGTTGAAACAGCAAAAAGAATTATTGAAATATATCATTCAAGTCAAGATGCCTCTAATGCTTACGAAGCATTTCAAAAATTATTTGTCAAAAAAGATATTCCTGATGAAATTGAAGAAAAAGTTATTGAGGTTGATAATCCTGAACAATTATTAGTTGATATATTGGCTTTGGTTGGGCTTACTCAATCCAAAAGTGATGCCCGAAGAATGATTAAACAAAATGCAGTTTCGGTTGATAGTAAAAAAGTCAGTGATATTTATCTTAAAATTGATATTTCTTCTAAAAAGTTGTTGCGGGTTGGCAAAAGAAAATTTTTATATGTTGTTGCTAAATAAACTTTGGATATTATGGAGATTGAAATAAATAATATTTATCAGAATATTCCTGATGATAAAAAAGAAGTTTTTCAAGATTTATTAGTTAATAAGAATTTTAAAGTCGAAAGAATTGTATCAAAAGGAGAAGGCTCACCCAAAGATGGCAAGTGGTATAATCAAGATAAAAATGAGTGGGTTGTTCTTTTGTCAGGTTCTGCAGGATTAAGGATTGAGGGTGAAAAGGATGTGATAAATTTAAATATTGGTGATTATATTGAAATTCCTGCTCATTTAAAACATAGAGTTGAATGGACTGATAATAATCAAGAAACTATTTGGTTGGCAATCCATTATTGATTTTTTCAATATAAATTATTGATTTTTTCAATATAAATTATTGATTTTTTCAATATAATTTACAATCCAAATAAACTTTTAACTGAATTTTACGTCTATTCTTATATTTAAAGATGTCAATAAAAATTTGAGATGCGATTATGAGATTTAGATATACAAAAAATGCAATTCTAATATTTGTTTTTTTAATTTATTGTTTTAATGTTGCACAAAGTCAATTCGGTAAAAATATTGTTCAATATGAAACTTTTGATTGGAAATATATACAATCTAAACATTTTGATGTTTATTATAATGCCGGTTCAAAATACCTTGCTGAGTTTACTGCTTTATCAGCCGAAAAAGATTTACTCTCAATAGAAAATACTTTAAACTATAGAATTGATAAAAGAATAAAAATTATTGTATATGATTCACACAACGAATTCCAACAAACTAATGTGATTAGCCAGTTTATGACAGAAGGAATAGGTGGGGTTACAGAATTAATGAAAAACAGGGTTGTAATTCCATTCCAAGGCGATTATGCTCAATTTGACCACGTTATCCATCACGAATTAGTTCACGGCGTTGTTAATGAAATGTTTTACGGTGGTACTTTTCACACAGCATTACAAAGCGGTAATTTAGGTAAAATTCCTATTTGGGTTAATGAAGGTTTAGCTGAATACGAAAGTCTTGGAGGTTTTAATACCGAAACAGATATGTTTATGAGAGATGTCGCTCTAAGTGAAAAATTAAGAGATTTGAACCAAATGAATAATTATTTTGCATACCGTGGCGGTCAAACATTCTTTTGGTATTTATCTGAAAAATACGGCAAAGAAATTGTCGGCGATTTTATGAACCGATTGAAGGTTTCAAAAGATTTGAAAAATACTTTTAAAAGTACTTTTAATATGACAGTCGAAGAATTTTCCGATGAGTTTAAAAATGCTTTGAAAAAGTATTATTGGCCTGATATTGCAAGATTTGAAAGACCGAAAGAATTTGCTGAGAGGATTACTGATCAGAAAAAAAATCATACTTTTTATAATTCTTCTCCGACTATATCCCCCGATGGCAAGAAAATGGCATATATATCTGCACCCGGAGGTTTGTTCGGGATATTTGTTAAGAATTTGGAAAAGAAAAAAGAAGAACCTGAAAAATTAATTAGCAGTTTTCGTAAACAAGATTTTGAAGATTTGAATATTTTGACCCCAGGTATATCTTGGAATCCACAAGGCACAAAGCTTGCTATTTCTGCCAAAGCCGGTGGAGAAGATGCAATATTTATAGTAGATGTAGAATCCAAAGATTACGAAAAAATCAAATTTGGTTTAAAATCTATTACTTCTGTTAGTTGGTCTCCTGATGGTAGATTTTTGTCTTTTATTGGCTCTGAGATAGCCGAAAGTGATGTTTTCTTGTATAATCTTGCAAATAAGGAATTAATAAATCTGACAAATGATGTATTTTCAGATTTATTACCGATTTGGGGTCCACTTTCAAAAAATATTTATTTTCTTTCTGACAGGGGAGACAACAACATAGTAAATATTAAACCAAGTGATATAGACATTTGGAATTATGATTTTCTGAAAATAGATATTTATAAAATCAATTTAAAGTCTAAACAAATTGAACGTATAACGAATACACCCAATTATAAAAAAACTTCGATAGCCGTTTCTTCAGATGGTAAAAATTTATTATATACTTCGGATAAAAACGGGATATTAAATATTTACAAGATTGATTTGCAGTCCCACAAAACAAAGCCAATTACAAATTCTTTGACAGGAATATCGCAAATATCATTATCTCCCGATGATAGCAAATTGTTATTTTCTACTTTAGTTAATACAGGATATGATGTTTTTTTGATGAAATATCCTTTTGATAGGAAATTCGATTTGGATACATTGCCTTTGACATCTTATCGAAAATCATTAATTAAAAAAGAACAAATAATAGAGGACATATCAAGTGCAAAGGAGAAAAAATCAGATACAAATGATATTAGGAATTTTGTATATGGTAATTTTGAGTTAGAATTTGATAGGCAAAAGGTAGTAGAACCAAATCCTGATGCTCAGGAAAAAAATCCCGATCAATATGCTGAAACCGTTAAGGGAATTAATGACTCGTCATATCATTTTGATGAGCATGATTATAAAATAAAATTTACTCCCGATATAATCAATGGGAATCCGGGTTATAGTACTTTTTGGGGCTTCCAAGGGATTACGCAATTATTATTTAGCGATGTATTAGGTGATCACAAGATTTTTATCCAAGGAAACATATTCACAGATTTACGAAATAGCTCATTTTATGCGGCTTATGTATATCAACCGGAAATAATTGATTATGTGGTTTCCGCTTATCATAGTGCGGCAATGATATATTATGGATATGATACAACAGGCAATCAATTGTTATATAGATTTAGAGATTACGGATTAGATTTGATGGCATCTTACCCATTTGATTTATTTAATCGTGTAGAGTGGGGTATAAAATGGAAAAATTTATCTAAAGAAAATGTACTTAATGCTTCTGAAAAAAGTATTTCTAGAATGTTGTTTGTTCCTAATGGAAGATTTGTTCACGACGACGTTTTATACGGTATATTTGCACCGATAAGAGGCTCAAGATATTTCGTTGGTTTTATGGGCACACCTAAAATATCAAATAATGGTATTGGATTTTTGACAATTAATGCAGATTACAGACATTATTTTCAGATTTCCGATTATTCGAGTATTGCATTTAGAACTACTATAGGTGCAAGTATGGGACCAAATCCTCAGAATTTTTATCTTGGTGGAACAGACTATTGGATAAACAGTAGATTTTCTTATGATAGAATGCCTTTCAATGAACCTGAAGATTTTGCATTTATCAATTCAACTATAGTTATGCCTTTGCGTGGTTTCGGTGTAGGCGAGATTAATGGGAATAGATACTTTTTGACTAATTTAGAATTCCGATTTCCATTTATTGGTTGGTTTTTGGCGACTCCAATACCATTAGCACAATCCTTTTTCGGAGCGGTATTTTTTGATGTAGGAGGTGCATGGTCCGGAGATTTGACTTCTTTTAAATCTACACAGAAGGATAATAATGGTAATACAATTCCAAAAGACTTATTGATGAGTTCAGGAATAGGAATTAGAACAGGTATGTTGGGAATTCCCGTAAAAGTTGATATAGCTTGGGCTTATGGCTATAGTAATTGGTCAAAACCACAATATTTATTCTCATTAGGCTATGATTTTTAATATATGATTTGAAAAATATTAAAATTGATTGTATTTTAGTATAAATTATTAATTATATATTGCAGCGTAAATGATTTTTGATGCATTTATTACTCCGAATTTTACTGAAAGTGAAAAACAATTTGCTAATTCAATTGTTGTTATGATTGATGTTTTGAGGGCTTCAACAACTGTATGCTCTGCCTTGAATAACGGAGCTAAAGAAATTATTCATTGTGAAACAACTGATAAAGCCGTTCATATTTTTAATAGCCTTAGCAAAGAGTCAAGGTTTCTCGGAGGCGAAAGAGACGGTTTGAAACCAACTGGGTTTGATGCCGGTAATTCCCCTTTGGATTATTCAGCAGATAAAATTAAAAACAAAACGGTCATATTATCAACAACTAACGGCACTAAAATTTTCCAAAAAGCCAAGCATGCAAAAAAGAAGATTATTGGTGGATTTGTAAATATTTCTTTAGTTATGGATTATTTATTGCGATTAATCAAAGAGGAAGACAATGCCGATTTGGAAATTTGTTTTCTATGTGCCGGCACTAACGGTAGGTCAACTTATGAGGATACTCTTTGTGTTGGAGCGTATTTAAGCAAGTTGTTATCAGTTTATCCTGATACTGACCTAACAGATACTGCACATTCAGCAATGAATTTATATACTTTATTTAAAAATAATTTGAATCAATTTTTAAAAAGTCGTAACCATGCATTGTATCTTAAAAATATTGGATTTGAACAAGATATTGATATTTGTTTGACTTTTGACAAATTTCCGGTGATTCCAATAATTGATGGAACGAGCATAAAGCGATTAGAAAATATTGAGTAATAAAATAATAATTGATGCATTTTTAAGGGGGAAGGAAAATGCAAACTTTTGAAGATGATGATGTTGTTATCAAGCACGAAAAAAATCATCAAAAAAAATCATCAAAAAAAAACAATAAAGGTAGTAAGACATCAAAAAGAAAGTCTCATAAAAATAAGACTGAAAAAGATCTTGCTATTGATAAAAAGCTTGAAAAGCAAATTAGAATTATTTCTGTTTTGTTGTTTGTGTTTTCTGTTTTTTTACTTCTTGCTTTAATCTCTTACAGTCCCAAAGATGAAGCGGCAACGGAAATTTCTTTTTCGGAAATATTCAGATTAATTGGCGGAGACATATTCGTTAAAGCTAAATTCGAGAATACAAATAATTGGCTGGGTGTTTTTGGTGCCATTATAGCCGATTTTTTTAATAATTATACATTTGGATATTTGGTTATTTTCCTTCCTGTTTTTATTGCTTTATGGTCAAAAGATTTATTTCTTAAATTTTCAATTAATCGAGACTTAGCTCGCAGGACTGCTTTATATTTAATTTTTCTTACACTTTTTGCTTCTTTTATTGGAGTAATGAGGCATTTTTCTTGGACATCTGAAATACCAAGGGAATGGAGTGGAGCTGTTGGTCAATTTGTAGCGGCTGTTTCTTCTGATATTATCGGCAATATAGGAACTTTGTTATTGATTATTGCCGCAACTTTAATAACAATTATCTTTGGTACAGATATAGATTTAAATAAATACTTAAATAGAATTAATCTAAGCGCTTCGCCTATATTGCAGAAAATTAAAATATTTATGATTAAATTGAAAACAAATATTCAAGGTAATGATAGTAAAGATAATGATTCAGAAGTAGAAGTTATTAAAATTAAAGAGTCTGATACATTAGATAAAATTAATAAATCGCAAGATAAATTAATTATAAATAAGAGGAATATTGATGCCGATAAGGATTTGGAACCGGCAACAATTATTAAAAGGAATTTAAATCTTATGCAAAATAACATTGAACATCATCAAGATGGTAATTTTGATGAAAAGAATGCTGAGATTAAACACAAAAAAGACGATGAAAAAGTAAATTTAGAAGATGATATTCCTAATCAGAATCCTATTGTAAAACAAGAACAACCGGAATCACAGGAAAGCCCTTTGGATATTTTGGAAAAGAAATTAAGTGAGTTGCATCATAATCCGGAGTCGGTTGAATCTGATTCAGATGTTAAATTGAGTGAAACTAATCAAATTAATCGATTAGATATTGTTAAAGATGATCTTGCCGAAAAATCCAAGAAACCCTTAACGGTTACGGTTAAAGATACAAATGAAGAAAGTGAATATATTCAGGAAAATCCATTAAGTACGTCAATTCACGATAAAAAAATTAATTATAAACCACCATCGGTTGATTTGTTGATTGAAGAAAAAGAAGTTACCGATGTAAGAGACGAAGAGTTATCCGAAAATGCAAAGATATTGCGAGAGAAATTAGAGACATTTAAAATTGAAATTGATAATTTGAGTGTTACTCCCGGTCCTGTTGTAACTCAATATGAATTTGTACCGGCACCAGGTATCAAGATAAGCAAAATAGAGAATCTATCTGATGATATTGCTATGGCTTTGAAAGCAAAAGGAATAAGAATTATAGCTCCTATCCCCGGCAGAGGTACTGTTGGGATTGAAATACCTAATAGGAATCCTTCTATTGTTAGATTTTCAAGTATAATTAAATCTTCTAAATTTCATCATGCTGAGCATATTTTACCTTTAGCTTTCGGTAAAACAATAGGGGGAGATGTATATATAGTAGATTTAGCTAAAATGCCTCATCTTTTAATTGCCGGTTCAACAGGGTCCGGTAAAAGTGTAGGAATTAATACTATCATTGCATCTTTGTTATACAAAAAGCACCCCAGCGAATTAAAGTTTGTGATAATTGATCCTAAAAAAGTAGAGTTAAATCAATATAGTATTTTGGAAAAACATTTTCTTGCTACTTCACCTGATATAGAGGATATGATAATAACATCTCCTGATGATGCTATCATAATATTAAAATCTTTATGTTTAGAAATGGATAATCGTTATGATATTCTTGCTGAGGTAGGACAAAGAAATATTGCAGATTATAATAAGAAAGTAAGAATCGGGCAATATAAATCAAATAAAGATATGGTTCATCGTCAAATGCCATATATAGTAGTCATCATTGACGAATTAGCCGATTTGATGTTGACTGCCGGTAAAGAAGTAGAAGAACCTATAATAAGGTTAGCTCAACTTGCTCGAGCCGTAGGAATACATTTGGTCTTGGCTACACAAAGACCTTCTGTCAACGTTATTACCGGTATAATTAAAGCTAATTTTCCTGCAAGAGCTTCTTATCTTGTTGCTTCAAAAGTAGATTCAAGAACTATATTAGATCAATCAGGAGCTGAACAGTTACTCGGAAATGGTGATATGCTGTTTTTACACGGTGGTTCACCAAAACCCGTAAGAGTTCAAAATTCATTTATTAATACAGACGAGATTGAAAAGATATGTGAATTTATTGGAAATCAAAAGGGATATGCTTCTCCTTATATGCTCCCAAGTTTGATTGAAAAAAGAGATGGAATGGGAATAGCCGCTGAAGATAGAGATCCATTGTTCAAAGATGCCGCAAAATTGCTAATTAATTTACAGCAAGGTTCGGTGTCAGTAATTCAGAGAAGATTAAAAGTTGGATATGCAAGAGCAGGGAGAATTATTGATGAGTTGGAAGATGCCGGAGTTGTTGGACCATTTGATGGTAGCAAAGCACGAATTGTATTAATGGATAGCGAATCGGATTTGGAAAGAATTTTGTAATTTATCAATTAATATTGATTATAAAATTCTTTT
>CAZVPQ010000039.1:0-10627 GCA_964628675.1 uncultured Hyphomicrobiales bacterium
CATATAAAAGTAATGGATATTTTAACACAAATAGAATTAGCAAATTACGAGAAAGTTCAACCCCCCGAAGTTGAAAAATCGAATTTCACTTATTCCTTTTCTTTGCTTCCGAAAGATGAAAGAAATGCGATGAAATCAATTTATGCTTTTTGCGATTATATTGACAATATTGTTGACAGCACTCCTTCGGAAAACAAAAAGATAGTAGAACTAAAAATTCGTCGCTTGCAATGGTGGGAAAATGTAATTGAAAATATCTATGAAGACAAACTAAAAAATTCTCTTTTATTTCCTTTGGCTTCAACAATCAAAAGATTTTCAATACCAAAGCAATATTTTCTCACTCTGATTGACGGATGCAAAAAAGACTTATTCACAAAACGATATAAAACATTTGAAGAATTAAAAGCTTATTGTTATGGTGTGGCAAGCGTAGTCGGATTAATAAGTATAGAAATTTTTGGTTACAAATATGAAGATACTAGGAATTATGCCATCAATCTTGGTTATGCTTTGCAATTGACAAATATTTTGCGAGATATAAAAGTTGATAAAGATCGTAATTATATATATATTCCACAAGAAGATTTGGAAAAATTCGGCTATTCCAAAGAAGATTTGATGAATGAAGTATATAATGAAAATTTCATCGAATTAATGGATTTTGAAACAAATAGAGCTAGGGAATATTACCACAAAGCAAGATCTTTTTTGCACCCCGACGAAAGAGTAACGATTTTTACAGCCGAGATTATGGACGCTATTTATTACCGTCTTCTTGATAAAATAGAATTAAATCATTATAATATTTGGAAAAAGAAAATCAAAGTTTCAAATATTCATAAAATTTTAATTGTTTTGAAGCATTGGCTTGCGATTCAAATGTTTATTTCCAGATTAAGTAGTAAAAGTAACAATTAATAAAAGGTTATTTTAACAATTTTATTAATTTTGTAGTTTATGATAATTAAGATAATGAAATAAAAGGATAAGTAATGAATATTGAATTTACTAATGAAGAATTACAAAAAATAGCAGAAATCAAAACGCATTATCCCGAACAAAAAGCCGCTTTGATGCCCGCACTTTGGATGGTACAAAAAAAATATGGTTGGATTTCCAATGATGCAATTAAATATATTGCTAAGTTATTAGATTTATCCGAGGCTCACGTTGAAGGAGTTGTGAGTTTTTATACAATGTATTTCAAAAAGCCAATGGGTAAATATCATATTCAGGTTTGCAC
Source organism: uncultured Hyphomicrobiales bacterium (assembly GCA_964628675.1). Lineage (GTDB taxonomy): Bacteria > Bacteroidota > Ignavibacteria > Kapaibacteriales > UBA2268 > CAZVPQ01. The sequence goes on from CAZVPQ010000039.1 coordinate 1,247, forward strand.
AAATGTTTCTTGTATGCTTTTGGGTGGTGAAGAAATTTTTATGCACATCAAAGAAAAACTTAATATTGAAAATGGTGAAGTTACAACAGACGGGAAATATTCATTAGAAGAAGTTGAATGTATGGGAGCCTGTGGGGGTGCGCCTATGATTGCAATAAATGAAGATTATTTTGAAAACGTCGATAATAATAAAGTAGATGAAATTATTGATTCTTTAGAATAAATGATATGGCACATAGTAAAAGATTATATTATTTCTCGCATTTCTTATTAATAATTATTTTAAGTGTTTATCTATTAGATTTAATTATGGGAGGCAGACTGTCTGCTCTATTTGAATTGAAACCTACATTAGTTATTGAGAATTCCCAATATTGGAGACTTTTTACTTTTCCTTTGGCTTATGATACTTTTGAAGGTATTATATTATTTATTATAACTTTTTTTATTTTTGCTCCGAAATTAGAAGATATTTTTCAGAATTGGCTTTATCCCTTAATCCTAAGTTTAGTTGTTTTTTCTCAAGGAACATTGTTGACTTTGATTTATTGGAAAAGCGATATAATGCTTCACGGAATGGTTGGAATATCATTTTTTGTTTTAACGATTTTTTCCTTAATCAATATCAAAAAGCGACTTGTTATATTTCAAAGAGTTTATCTTCATACTGTTGCTTTTTCTCTGATAATAACATTAACTTGGTTTGCTTTGATTTTTATTCATTCTGCAATGATAAAATCTTATAGTTTGATAACCGAAGGAATATTTTCTGCGATTTTTGGTATGACATCTGGTTTGATAATTTTTTTGCAATCGAAATATACAAAGAATTTAATTCATTTAAATAAAGTCAATTCAAGAGAAAGAGATGATTTAAAAGTCCCGTCCCCTGAGGAATTAAGTATGGCGATTATAGCTAATAATGAATTAAGAAAAGTAAATAAACAGTTAAACGAAGATTTAGTATCCACTAATATAAAAAAAGAAATTATTCCCGACTTAATTTCATCTGAAGAAAGGCTGAACAAAATTCTTGATAAAATTAATGAAAAAGGAAATGAATCTTTGACATCATCAGAGAAAAAATTCCTTGAGGATTACTCTAAAGAACTTTAAATTTATAAGAAAACATTATACTTTATATAGGAGATTTACAATGGCTACAACTAATAAAAAATCAAAAAAGAAAAGTGATTTTTTGAATTCCCAACAGATTGTTAAGCATATTGATATGAAAAAATATGATGTCAGGAAATTTGTTGATGCAATGGGAGATATGGCTTTTCAAGCAAGAAATCTAAATAGAGCATCTAAAATTTATGTGAAAATGCTCAAAGAAAAATCTTGTTCTATTTATTTGACTCTTGCCGGTTCATTATTTAGTGCGGGATTAAAAAATATTGTTGTTGATATGATTAAAAATAATATGGTGGACGGAATTATTTCTACCGGTGCAAATATGATTGATCAAGATTTTTTTGAAGCTCTTGGTTTTAATCATTACAAAGGAACGCCTCAAGTTGACGATAATATTTTGAGAGATTTAATGATTGATAGAATTTACGATACTTTTATTGATGAAGAGGATCTTAGAGTTTGCGATATGACAGTTGCTGAAATCGCTGATTCATTAGAGACCCGCCCATATAGCTCTCGCGAATTTATTAGAGAAATGGGCAAATGGTTAGTTAAGAAAAGAAAAGGTAAAAATTCGGTAATAAGAACAGCTTACGAAAAAGGAGTTCCTATTTTTGTACCTGCTTTTTCCGATTGTTCTGCCGGTTTTGGATTGATTCACCACCAATTCAAAAACAAAGGTGATATGCTTACTTTGGATTCCGCAAAAGATTTTCTTGAATTAACTAAGACTAAAATAAACTCTAAACAAACAGCTATCTTTATGATTGGTGGAGGAGTTCCAAAGAATTTCACACAAGATGTTGTTGTTGCTTGTGATGTTTTAGGTGTTGAAAAAGATATGCATAAATATGCAATTCAAATTACTGTTGCTGACGAAAGAGATGGTGCCTTATCAGGGTCAACTTTGAAAGAAGCTAGTTCTTGGGGTAAAGTTGAAACTACTTATGAACAAATGGTTTATAGTGAAGCAACAATTGCTTTGCCTTTGATTGCAGGATATGGGTATCATAGTGGTGCTTGGAAAAACAGAAAAGAAAATCGCTGGAATGATATTTTGGATAAAAAGTAAAACTATCAATCAAAACTAATTTGATTATTAGAGATTTGAACATATAAATCAGTTCTAAAATATTCTATTAAAGATAAAAAAAATCCTATTTCAATAAGAAATAGGATTTTTTTATTAAATTCAGAAAATTCATGCTTTTGTTTGCTTTTTAATCAAATTCAGAGCTGAGCCTTCTTTGAACCATTCAATTTGAGCATCATTATAAGTATGATTTACTTTGATTTCGTCGTCTGTACCGTTTTTATGATGAGCTATTACCGTTAATTGTTTGCCGGGTTGAAAATCTTTTAATCCAATAATATCAAAAGTATCATCTTCTTGAATTTTATCATAATCCGATTTATCGGCAAAAGTAAGTCCCAAAACACCTTGTTTTTTCAAATTAGTTTCATGAATTCTTGCAAATGATTTGACTAAAACTGCTCTAACACCGAGATGGCGCGGTTCCATAGCGGCGTGTTCACGTGAAGAACCTTCCCCGTAATTTTCATCACCTACGACCATAGAGCTAATACCTTGTGCTTTATACTCCCTTAAAACATCGGGAACACCTGCATAATTTGAAGTTAACTGATTTTTAACACTATTTGTTTTTTCATTGAAATAATTTACAGCTCCTGTCAGCAAGTTATTTGAAATATTATCAAGATGTCCTCTGTATTTTAACCATGGGCCAGCCATAGAAATATGGTCGGTTGTACATTTGCCTTTTGCTTTGATAATAAGTTTCAAATCTTTATAATCTTCGCCGTTCCAAGCATCGAATGGAGTTAGCAACTGTAATCTTTCGGAATTCGGGTCAACCTTAATTTCTATTGCAGAACCATCTTCGGCAGGAGCCTGATAACCCGGGTCATCTACATCAAATCCTTTTGGAGGCAATTCGTAACCTGTTGGTGGGTCCAACATAACTTCTTCGCCATTTTCATTAATTAATTTATCCGTCAAAGGATTAAAAGTCATTTTTCCGGCAATAGCTAATGCTGTTACCATTTCGGGTGAAGCAACAAAGCCGTGAGTATTAGGATTGCCGTCATTTCTTTTGGCAAAATTTCTGTTGAAAGAAGTAACAATAGAATTCTTTTCTTGTTTTTCCGCACCTGCTCTTGCCCATTGCCCGATACAAGGACCGCAAGCATTAGCAAGTACAATACCACCGATTTTTTCAAATATATCAATGAAACCGTCTCTTTCGATAGTGTAGCGAACTTGTTCCGAGCCGGGAGTAATAGTAAATTGGGATTTAACTTTTAAGTTTTTATCTAATGCTTGTTTTGCAAGAGAAGCCGAGCGGGAAATATCCTCATAAGATGAGTTAGTACAAGAACCGATTAATCCGACATCCATTTTTTCGGGATAGTTATTTTCTTTAACGGCTTCTTTCATTTTGGATACGGGCCAAGCCTTATCAGGAGTGAAAGGTCCGTTAATATGCGGTTCCAATTCATCTAAGTTGATTTCTATAACTTGGTCAAAATATTTATTGGGATTGTTATAAACTTCTTCGTCGCCGGTTAGATATTCAGCAATATTTTTAGCCAAATCGGCAACTTCTTCTCTGCCTGTAGCTTTTAAATATCTATACATTGAATCGTCAAAACCAAATGTAGAAGTAGTAGCACCAATTTCAGCACCCATATTGCAGATTGTACCTTTGCCGGTAGCTGATAATGATTTAGCGCCTTCGCCGAAATATTCAACAATGCAACCGGTTCCACCTTTTGCAGTTAAAATACCGGCAACTTTCAAAATAATATCTTTAGCCGCAGTCCATCCGTTTAATTTACCACTAAGTTTTATTCCTATTAACTTAGGAAATTTCAATTCCCATGGCATACCCGCCATAACATCTACGGCATCGGCGCCACCTACACCAATTGCAATCATACCCAAACCACCTGCATTTACAGTATGCGAATCTGTTCCAATCATCATACCGCCCGGGAATGCATAATTTTCTAAAACTACTTGGTGTATAATACCTGCCCCGGGTTTCCAAAATCCAATACCATATTTGTTAGATACAGAAGCAAGAAAATCGTAAACTTCTTTATTAACATCTTTGGCAATTTCAAGGTCTTTTTCAGCACCGACTTTTGCCTGAATTAAATGGTCGCAGTGGACGGTTGAAGGAACTGCCACTTTGGGTTTACCAGCTTGCATAAATTGTAGCAAAGCCATTTGAGCAGTTGCGTCTTGCATTGCAACTCTATCGGGTGCAAAATTCACATAGTCCGTACCACGTTTAAAATCTTTTGTTTTTTCATCTGTCCATAAATGAGCATATAATATTTTCTCTGCTAATGTTAAGGGATGCCCTACAACTTTTTTGGCAGTATCAACTTTATTAGAGAAATCTTCATAATGTTTTTTTAACATATCAAGGTCAAAAATCATAACTATCTCCTTAATCTTTTATTAATCAAATATGACTTACTTTTGAAACTTGCAAATTAATAAACATAATTTTAATATGGCAATTATTTTTTTGAAATTATTTTATCTATCAAAATCTCAGAAATAATTATTAATTTACACTTTTAAAAAAATTATTTTTACTAACTTCGATAGGAGGTTTTATGAGAGCAATTTTAATATTACTATTAATGATATTTCCGCTAACCCTATTATCTCAAAATAGAGAAATATCTACCAAATTACCTGAAACTAATATGTATCCCGTATCACAAAATAATTCGGGAATTAATATAAACAAAGGAAGCACTACGAACTTGCCTGATATTAAAAGTAATTCTGTAGGGTTAGAACATTATGAAGTGGTTAAGCCAAAGAATAATATTCAAAGCGATAGTATTGATTTAACTCGAAAATGGCAAATTATTCCTGCTGGTAATTCGAGTGTTATTAAATTTAATTTCGCTAATGAAAAATTAGAAAATCAATCTGCCGAACTCGGTATTAGCCAAGAAATAATCGATGCCGTCAGAACAGCACCATTATGGATACAGCCCGCCCTGCTCGACAACATAAGAAGATTGCAACCGGACAGGCAATTGACTTTTGCCAATATGGTTAAAAATTCCGAAAAAAAATATAGAGATGAAATCGCTTTCCAAATTGCTCATTTGTCGCCTCAAACTTTAAATAAAATTAATCCTTTACTGCTCGAAAAAAACGTTGAATATATTTATATCATAGCTCCGGATTTGCATTATGTTGACCTTGTCGAAAAAGGAGATGAAAATAATTGGTTTACAACAACAAAATATCATGTCTTAGTCGATAATGATACTTCTTGGGTAGAAATTCCGAGAGACATTTATTACTGGTGGATTTTAATGCCAAAATTATCCGATGAAGAACCTTCTATGGGACCCGACGTCTATAATAAATTTTGGCGTGAATATGTTTATAATTATGCCGACGAGGGTTACCCTCTTTTGAAAGATGTATTGAAAGATGTTGAATTTATGTGGGATTGCAAAGACCATCATTGGGACAATAAAGATACTCTTGATAATAAATTGCCTTTTGGGGATTCTCTTTTTGCTGTTCAGATTCTCGGTAGATGGGTGGCTCAGACATTGCCTGAAAGAGCCAAACAACCCAGACCGGTACAACCCAATCAGATTCTAAGAGACCATAATGGCAATTGCGGTGAATTAGAGGATTTGCTTAATGCCGGTACAAGAACTGCCTTATTACCCGTTTGTTCGGTTGGTTCCTGGCCCGGAGACCATGTTTGGAATGAGCTTTATTGGAAAGGGCATTGGTGGTATTATCAGGTTTCTTGGTCTTGTGGTGCTACCGATTTAAAAGAACATCACACATATCCCAACAAAGGATTGATTTCAGGGTGGAGAGCCGACGGATATACTTGGCAAGTTAATGACCATTACAACCCAACTTGTTCATTAAAAGTTAAAGTTGTAGATACAAAGAACAATCCTGTTGATGGTGCTGAAGTAGTTTTATTCTCTGCTTCTTATCACGATACTCACGCTGACGAATTCAATTTAGGTTCTTGGGCTACAACTGATGCAAATGGTGAAATGAATATCTTACTCGGGACAAATATTACTTATGGTTTTAGAGTCGATTCCAAGATAGGGCATTCACCAACAAGCAGTAATCAAATTTATGCTGTAAGATGGAATGAACTTGCAGAAAACGGCTTAGTCTTACAAAATATCAAAATAAACGGTTCTATGCCACAGCCTTTGCAAACAAATAAAATCTCCGGTACTTCACTGGATAAATATAAAATTTCAATTGATTACAATGTTCCTAATAGAATTCTTTATGGTGGAAGTTATTGGGATGCTAATATTGGTTTAGATGACTACCAATGGAGTGATTTCAGAACTCCCGGAAGTATTGATTTTTATATTTGCGACGAAGAAAACTATAATAAATATACTCAATCATTACCTTTTGATGCTTATGAAGTACAATCGGACTTAACAAGTAGTACATTGGAATTTTCTTTACCTAAAGATGAAAATTTCTATTTGATATTCTCTAATCAAAGCAAACTTAATGTTTCTCAAGTTCTGCAAACCGACATTAAACTTTTGAAAAACAGTACGGGTGATTGGAAAGTCATAGATTCACTAAAAGCGGTAAATAATCCTACAGACGTAGAAGATTATGTCATTCATAACGATATTCGCTTAAATATATCACCTAATCCGGTCAGTTCTTATCTCGGAATATCTTATTATTTGCCTGAATCCGATAATGTTGAATTAAGTATTTATGATTATTTAGGTAATAAAGTTAATACAATTTATAAAGGTTTTTCAAAGAAAGGACAAAATTCAATTTATTGGCAACTCACTAATTCAGAAAACAAAATAGTTGACAATGGTTTGTACTTTTTAATATTAAATTCCGGTAGTGGCAGAATAACAAAAAGTATAGTTGTAAATAAATAAGAAGGCTTCAATGTAAAAATCAAGGGGAAGATAAAAAAGATTGATTATAAATACTCAATCGGTTTATGATAGATATCCCCATTTATTAGAGCATTGAACAAGCGGGCAAGCCCTCTTGCATTTATAATATTATTAATGTACTCTTATAATTAAATTATTTCAAATAATGCAAGATTACTTTTGCAAGTGCTATTAAAGAAAAGCAATGGGGCTTGCCCCATTGCCAATTTATTATATTTAAAACTATGATTTTCTCTCTATTCTTACCTCGAAAAAGGCTATCTCTTGAAAAAGCAGGCTATTTGCTGTGTCCAACACAAAAAACAATTACGCCTAATTATTATTCATTAATTTGGTTTATAAGACAGAGGAAATAATGATTATAATTAGTGCTATTATGAAGAAAAAACCGAAACCTAAAAATGCAATCATCATATTTTTATTTTTTTGAAATCTAAGATTCAAATCTTCTAGATTTTCATTTAATACAGTAACTTTATTTTCAAAAGCGGATTCTATTTCTGCGAAATGTGTTTCAATTTTATTTTTAGGTTGGAAATATTTTGACAATAAAACGGTAAAATCAAAATCTGATGAGCCTTCGTTACTATTTCCTGATTCCATAATAAATTTTGAAATACTCAATAATTCCGACATCCTGCTGTTAGTATTATATAATTGATTTTGTAAATCTTTTTCAATTGTATTAATTTTCTTTTTTTCTCTATTTAAATTATTTTCTATTGTTTTAGAATAATCCAAACTTTCATTCTGAGATTTATCTAATAAGTTCTTTAAAGATTTAATTTCGTTTTCAGATTCTTTTTCTTCTTGCAGAAGTTGACTTTTAATCTCAACAATCATCCTCTCCACTATTGAAAATCTAATTGTTAAATCTTTTTTTAATGCACTTACAGCTTTTTCTACCTCATCATCAAAAGTTTTACGCAAAGTATTAATGCTGTTGTCAACATCATATCCCAAATCAGATTTGAAATGCTCTAAATTGTTTTCATAATGATTAACTTTAGTATTTATATCTTTCTGAAAAAGTTTTATTTCGCTTATAAAATTTAAAAGATCTTGATAATTGTCATTAAAATTGTCATATTTAGCAATTTTATCTTTAAATATTTTTAGATTAGCATTTGCAGAAATATCAAAATCATCTTTAATTTTAGAAATTTCTAATTTGAGTTGCTGTAAGAATTGGCTAAAACTAAGATGTTGTTGCTCTAATTCAATTAACAATCTATCAAATTCTTCTTTTTTATTATCAAAATACTCAAAAGCTTCAGAATATTGATGAGCTTGTAAACGAACTTTTTCAAGTAGTCCTTGTACTTCCGGACTTAGTGCTTTTGATTTCGCCATAGTTTGGTAAACTCCAAAAAATAACTTAAATCTTCACTCAAGCTCTCTAAATACAGCATTTCAACTAAGGGGACAACATTTTCAGATTTTTTAAATAAAATGTTAATTAGGTCAGCTTTAAATTTAGAGTCATTCTCCATATTATCTTTTAATCTCATTTCTAATAGGTCTTCCAATAATCCTAATTCCGCCATTTCGTCAAATATTCGTTTTGGTTCTATTTTTTTATATTTATTATTTTTTTCGTTTATCATTTCATTCTTTTCGTCATCATTAGTTTATATTCTTTTCGGCTATTTATCAATAAACTTAATAATTTCAAGAAAAAATGATGACAGGAATGTGCCGGTAATAATTGTTCTTATATTTTCTTTATATCCTACAACTACTGTGTATATGATGAAAATAAGTAGGAAACTGTTTAGAAAAGAGATTGTTTCGGTAAAAAGAGGAACCGTAAAAAAATGTAAAGGTGTTCCTATGAGTCCTGATTTAAAAGTAAAAACAATGGAATTAATAAAAAGAAAAGGAATAAGAAAAAATGACAAAATAATAACCGATGCGAATTCTTTTAGCCGGTATAACCATTTTTTCTCCGGTTCCGGTATCTTAAAAATCTCAAACAAAACTATACGAAATGTAAGAAATACCCTTGAAACTGTCCAAATTAAGATAATAATACTGATTATTCCTATCAGACGGCTTTTGGTAATAAGGTATTGTATGTTGTTTTGGACAAAGTCTTTCGCAAAAGGAAATTGTTGTTTCACAAAAAGTTCCAAATTACCAAGAATATCATTTCTTACATCAAGAAAATAACCGCCGAGAGCAAATATAAGAAGAACAATTGGAATTGCCGTAACTATAAGGTTAAATGACAAAGTTGAAGAGTATACAAAA
>CAZVPQ010000040.1:0-10447 GCA_964628675.1 uncultured Hyphomicrobiales bacterium
TTTTCTTTATTTATCAAAATAATTTAATATTTGTCCGGCTTTATCATAGCCCTGAATTTCAACATTAGTAAGTGTACGCTTGACTAATCCTTGCAAAACATTGCCCGGTCCAAACTCAATAAATTTTCCAAATCCTGCATCAAACATATTTTTTAAAGTTTGAGTCCAAAGCACAGGTGAAGTCAATTGAGAAATCAAAGCTTTCTTAATTTCTTCAGAATCTGTTAATGGCTTAGCATTAATATTAGCATAAACGGGAACTTTTGCATTATTAAATTCTATCTCATTAATTGCTCTTTCTAATTCTTTTTTTGCCGGTTCCATCAAAGGTGAATGAAAAGCCCCGCTAACAACAAGTTCTTTGACAAGTCTTGCACCGGCTTCTTTGAATTTATAAACATTTTCACGCAAATAATCCGCTGAACCGGAAACTACAATTTGTCCGGGAGAATTAAAGTTTGCCGCAACAACATATAAATTTTCATCTTCTTTTGTCAATAGATTGCAAACATCAATAACTTTTTCATCATCTAAATTAATCACAGCAAACATAGTACCCGGCAACGTTTCACCAGCTCTGAACATCAATTCTCCTCTGAAAGAAACAAGTTTCAAAGCATTTTCAAAATTTAAAACTCCTGCTGAATACAAAGCGGCATATTCTCCGACAGAATGCCCTGCTACTGCATCAAATTCAATTTTATCTTTCAACAATTCAAAAACAATAGCACTATGAAGAAAAATAGCAGGCTGAGTATAACGAGTCTCTTTCAACTTTTCAATAGGTCCATTGAAACAAATATTGCTTAACGGATAATTCAAGATAGAATCAGCTTGATTGAGCATACTCTGAGCCAAATCAAACTCATTAGCTAAATCTTTCATCATCTCAACATATTGAGAGCCTTGACCTGAAAATAATAATGCTGTTTTCATTCAATATTAAAATTAATCGTTTAAATTCCATTTAAGATAAATTGCACCCCAAGTAAATCCTGCTCCAAAACTTGAAAGAATAAGATTATCACCCTTTTTGATTTTGCCGGCTTTATGCCATTCAGACAAGCAAATAGGAATAGTTGCCGCAGTAGTATTACCATATTTATCAATATTAATCATAACCTTTTCCGGGTCCAAATCCATTCTGTTAGCAGTTGCCGTAATAATTCTTTTATTTGCTTGATGTGGAACAAGCCAAGCAATATCATCAGAAGTCAAATTGTTTTTCTTCATAATTTCCAAAGAAATATCCGCCATACCTTTTACAGCGGCTTTAAAAACAGTTTGTCCGTCTTGGAAAACATAATGTTCTTTGTTTTTGACCGTTTCTGCAGTTGCAGGTCTGTCGCTTCCGCCGGCTTTCATATGCAAATAAGGTTCGCCGTTGCCGTCAATATGAAGCAAAAAGTCAATTAATCCCATCTCAGGATCATCAGAAGCTTCAATAAGAACACATCCTCCGCCGTCACCAAATAAAACCGCAGTAGCCCTATCTTGCATATCTATGATAGAACTCATTTTATCTCCACCGCATAATAACAATCTTTTAACGGCACCGGATTCAACTAATTTTACTGCTGTAACAAGCGAAAAAAGAAATCCCGAACATGCCGCAGATATATCGAAACCCCATACAGAATTAGGCAAACCAAGTTTCCTTTGGACTATAGCCGCAGTTGATGGAAAAAACCTATCAGGTGTTACGGTTGCAACAATTATACAATCTATATCGTTCTTTCCTATTCCTCTTTGTTCCATACATTGTTTTGCCGCTGGAACAATCAAATCCGAAGTAGCACCATCTTTAATAAATCGCCTTTCGGCAATTCCTGTACGCGAATAAATCCATTCGTGAGAAGTATCTAAATACTTCTCAAAATAAGAATTAGGATATATATCAGGAGGCAAATAATGTGCTACGGAAGTAATCGTTGCTCTCATATTTTGTTCTCTTTCTCTTTAACGTTGTGTGTACTAAATGCCGTCTCTATTTTTGAATTTATTCCTTTTAAATTCATAGCCACTGCACGATGTATCATATATTTTATTGCTTTAGGTGAAGATTTGCCATGTCCTATGATAACATTACCATTAACACCCAGCAATGGAACTCCGCCATATTCTTGATAATCAAACCCTGCAAAAATCTTTTTAATAATCGGTTTCATAAATACTAAAGACATCATATTAAAAATACTTTTCTTTCCAAAATCCATAACTTTTGTTTTAAAGAAACCTTTGAAACTTTCAGCAAATTTCAACACGATATTTCCCGTAAAACCATCACAAACAATTATATCTGCAATACCGGACAAAATATCCCTACCCTCGACATTGCCTATAAAATTCAACTGGCTTTCACTAAGTAGTTTATGGGCTTCCTGAATTGTCTCTGTACCTTTTGTAGTTTCTTCACCAATATTTAAAAGAGCAATCCTCGGATTTTCCAAACCGAGCATATTGCGAACTTGAATTGACGCCATAACAGCAAATTCATATAAAAAAATCGGCTTGCAAATTGTATTAGCTCCAACATCTAATAAAAACACCGGATTCTTCTTCTGAGTAGGTATAAAAGAGCCAATTGTAGGTCTGCTAACTCCTTGTATTCTTCCCAACAATACAGTAGCAGTTGATAGAACAGCACCTGTATTTCCGGCAGATATAAATGCATCAACATAACCTTGCTTATGCATTTCTAAACCTTTATAAAGAGAAGAATTTTTCTTTGATTTCAATGCGGCAGTCGGTTCATCATGCATAGTTATTACTTCATCAGTATGAACAACCGAGTATTTCAATTTAGAATAATCAAATTGATTTAAAGCGGCATTGATTTTTTTTTCATTACCTACAAAAACAATCTCTAAATCTAAATTAGATAATTCATCCTCTTCGAAAAAATCAATTGCTCCTTTAATTTCATTAATAGGTGCAAAATCTCCGCCCATTACATCAAGGCAAATTCTTGATTTTTTCCTGTTTTTTATTTTAGTATTCGCCATAATAAAATATCAATCAATACAATAAATAATAAACCATCCTAAATAATTTAGGATGGAATATTCAAATTACATTTAATTAAACAGCTTCAACAACTTTACGTCCATTATAATATCCACATTCAGGACAAGCCCTGTGGGACATTTTGACAGCACCGCATTGCGGGCAAATACTTGTAGTAGCTGGCGTTGCTTTATAGTGAGTACGTCTTTTATCTCTTCTCGTTCTCGAAATCTTTCTTTTTGGATTTGGCATAATAAATTACTTTTATTTATAAAACTCAATTATTTAATTTCAAATTTTTTAACGCTTTCCATCTTTCGTCAATTATATCATCTTCTTTAATGGATTTACTCGCATATTCAGGAAATAATTCCTCAAAATCTTTACGACGATATTGAGGAGCAATTCTTTTCATTGGCATATTAATTATTAATATTTCTTTGACTTCATTAGTAATATCTAAATTCTTATCGTCAGACCTAACTATTATTTCTTCATCGTATTCATCATTATCATTCATTTTCAATAGTGTCGTATTACTAATAAATGACAACTTTAAATTACCGTTAATTTCATCTTCATACTCTTCCAATGACCTATCACAAATTAATTTTGCCTTGCAAGAAACATCTAATTCTAATGTAAATCGACTTCCGAATTTACCTAATATTCCTTCAATATGAATATCTCCAAAGAACTCTTTTTTCAAATCAGGAACATTCGAAACAGAAAAATCTAAATTAATTTCCCTCTTCCCGTCAATCATTCCTTGAATGAAAATATTAATCATTATATATCCTGTCCCCAAATAAATCTTACAAATTTAAGAAAGAATAAAATATATTCAAAAAAATATAAAAAAAAGACAATTTTAATAAATATGTTAAAATCACGCAACTAACATATTATACTATAACTTATAACTATTATTGGCAATTCAGTTTTTTAAAATATTGTTTAGCAAATTTAAGATTTGGGTTAAATTTCAAAGCTTTTTTATAATTTTTGCATGCATTTTCCAAATCCTGAGTTGCTTGATAACTAACACCAAGATAAAAATATCCATTGGCACTTTCAGGTAATATTTCTACCCAATTTTTACATATTTTTTTCATCTTATTATATTTTTTCCCACGCAAATACATTCCTGCTAATTTACCAAAAGAACTTCCTAATATTCTTTTATTTGTGGAAGGATCAGCAGATGCGTTAGTAATTACAAAGCCAAAATTTGCCGCGGCAGAGTCATATTCTTTCATAGAAGCATAAGCATCAGCCAAATATACAATGGATTTATAATCAGTAGTATCTAATGCATAACTCTTTTTAAAGAAACCCAAAGACGAATCAGGTTTTGCATTCAAAAAATAACTAATTCCAATAAAGAAATTACATTTTGCATTGAATTGATCATCGCAGTTTTTCAATCTTTGCTTGAATACATCAATCGCATCATCGTAATGCTTTATAAAATAATACATCACACCGGTTTTATATGCGAGTTTGCATTTAGAAGGGTCTTTATCAATAACAGTTCTATATGTTTCAATAGCTTTCAATGTATCTCCAACTGAAAATTCCGCCGCTCCCAATCTCTCCAAATCTTTTGAGTCCAAAGTGTCCAAGTCTTTTAATTTCTCAAATGTTGCAATAGATTTATCATATTTTTGTGCATCAAAATAACATCGCGCCAGTAACAACAAAGCTTTTGTTTTAACAGAATCAATCATTTCAGCAGATTTTATCAAATGTGGTTCGGCGGAATCACATTGAGTCAACTCGTATAAAGATTGAGCTAAATACCAACGTCCTAACTTTCCCGAAGGACGTAGCTGTATATATTTGTATAAAGATTTAGCAGACTTGTCCCAAATGCCGGAAAAGAATAAAATCTTACCTTGTTCAAAAAAAGCTTTTGCATTTTTTGGATCTTGTTGAGTAATTGTATTCCATTCTTTCAATGATTTTTTAAATAGTTCGTTTGCCAATTCATTATCATATTCTCGATTAGCTAACCAATAATATGAAATTGCAAGTTTTGTTCGAGCTTCAACATTTTTTTCATCAATACTTAGAGCATCTTCATAATTTGTTTTGGCTAATTCATAAATTTTTTGGGCAAAATATAAATCCCCTAAAGCTATATATGCATCAGGAATATCTTTATTCATTTCACGGGCTTTAGTAATATATAGTTCGGCTTGCTTCATTGAATCAGCCTGCAAATAGACTTTGCCTAATGCCAAATAATTATAAACATCCTTTTCATCTTCATCAATAGCATCTTTCATTTCTTCAATTGCTTCATTATGTTTATCCAATGCCGATAAAGTCAAAGCAATTTTTCTCATAACTTTCGGTTGATCGTCATTTATATCATCTGCTTTTTTATACATTATTAATGCAGAATCCAAATTATCCAATTCTAAATAAATGTCTCCGGCTAATACCATAAAATCAAAGTCTTTTTTATTTTCCATTATAGCTTGCGGTATAAATACCTTAGCTTGAACATAATCTTTACTCTCAGCCAAACTTCTAACATTATCTATTGCCGATTGCGAAAAAGCAATATTCATATTTACAGTGAGAATCGCTAATATTAACAAAACCTTTTTCATAAATCCATACCTTCAATCAATTTAAAACAAAATTACAATTTATTCTTCAACCAATTTAATCTTTGCATAAGTAGGCACAATACCCGATTGATTAAAATATAATTGAACTTTATATTCTCTTTCAAGAAATCTAGCAAACCAAAAAACTCTATTCTGTATATTACTCATCAAATAAACGTAATGATTTACTATATAAGGATAATATTCCCTAACGATATTTGATTGATGTACTACATGAGGAAAATAATATTTACCCGATGAATCAATAAAACTTATACCCAAACATTTTAAATTATCATTGTCGATAACTTGTGACAAGTAACCGATTCCTATTGCATTTTTATGTTGAAGGATATAATCTTTTACCAAATCGGAATTCTTTGCAAAAGTAAGCTTTGAAAAAATAACCGGACCTTTTGTTACGAGTTGTTTCAAATTTGCAAATTCAGAAGAATTAACATCATTACATACAAAATCAGGCTCATCTTCCAATATAGGATAATATTCTTTTAGTGTAGTTTCTTCATTCGTTAAAACTTTTTTGATTTGTTCATCAGTTAAAGTATCGGTTGGAAAATCTTTTTGAGTATAGAACACCAACGCATCTTTGGCATAAACACCTTGTTCATAAGGTTTAACGTGATAAACTTTCATCAAAGAATCTTCGTCGTGGAGATATCCTCTTGGTGTTATAATAACCTTGGATTCCCCTGCTAAAAACATTCTCATTGCATTCCGAGAACTTGTTTTAATGAATTTAGGGTGAATATCACTATAAGTAGAATCATACATTTTAAAAACAGGTTGTAAAAAATTCCAGACAGATTCATCGACATAAGCGGTAAAAGTACCGGAGTTAACCGATTCAAACCTACCGCTTGCTTTAATATCTTTGTGGGTTTCCTCATTTCCGCAAGAAGATATTAAGATTAATCCGAATAATCCCAGAAGGATTAAAATCATTTTATTCATCATCATTCCTCCTTGTTAATTTAAATCTTTTATATTGAGAACGATAAATCACAATACGATAAATGCCGAATAAGATGAAAATCAAGCCCATAATTCTTAAAAAAGAATCGTCCCATTCTGGTGAAGACAATAATCCGCTAATCAATAATATACCAATTATAATTATTAATCCTCTAATACCATAATTTATTATTTGAGCTATCATTTTTAAAACCTCTTATTAATAAATCTTCCAAAAACATAAATAAACCTCGGTAAAATCTGCCGAGGTTTTAATTTATTATCATAAACGATTAAATGAATTTTTATTATCTTAATCTAAAATTTACAGGAATAGTAATCCAACATTGCACCGGTTTTTTATTTTGAATAGCCGGAGTAAATACAGAGGACATAACAGCATCAATAGCAGCTTTGTTAAGTTGTGCGTTATCTGTTTGTTCAATTCTGTATTTTTTAGGTTTACCGTTTTCCCCAACAAGTACCCTAATCAGAACTTTACCTTCAATTCCTGCACGACGAGCTATCTCAGGATATTTGATTTTCTTTTGTAATTCATTCAAATCAATATACGGGTCCTTTTCCGTCGCAATAAATTCATCAATCCCTGGTTCTTTTTCCCTTACTTTTACATTAACATCTTCTTTTGCATTAAAATCAATGTTAGATGCCATACCGCCAAGATCAATACCTTCCCCACCTTGCGACGAAGCACGTGTCAACTCGTCAACGTTTGCAAATTCTTTCAAATCGTCTGTAATTTCTGCGTCGGGAACAGGAACCGGTGTGCCTGCACGTGATGCAGGACCGGAGTTAATAATAGTTTGAGTTGGTGGTGGTGGAATATCGCTTACATCTTCCGACTCTTGACTAATATCCAATAATTCGCCTCTCGCAATAGGTGCAAACATTGGAGCTTTAGCAGTAGTAGTCGTAATTTTTACACCTGCCACATAAAGAATAATTAAAAGTGCAAAAAAGCTTAAAGATAATATAAAACCTCGTAAAGTAAATTTATTTATAAATTTCTTTAGCTCAACAGCTCCATATTTTGATGGTGCCGGTATTTGTATAGCATAATTATTTGTCATAACAACCTCCTATTTAGTTTGGAGCGAATCATTTGAAATCAATTCCGCATCCTTATCATCAAAACGAGCAATGGTAAATTTTCGTGTTCGTTTCGCAGGATTCCCTTTTTCGTCAACTTCTTCCGTACTAATAACATCTGAAATTTTTATTTCAGCTAAATTTAATTCGTCAAGTATATTTACAACTAATCCATAAGGAGCTTCGTCAGAAACTTTTAATGATGTGATAAGTTTATTCCTAACAGCTTTTTTAAGATTTTCTCTTTCAGCCATTTCCCTAATTTTATCTAATTTAATTTCCTCAGGATCATCATCACCAATATTCCAAAAAATAGCTCCGTCATCACGAACCCTAATTGTTAAAAGTTGACTTGCTTTTACCTCAATATCAACAAGAACCTCAGGTGGTATCCCCATTTCCATAACTTGAGGTGCCGCCATAGTTGTTGTAAACATAAAAAATGTTAAAAGCAAAAAAGTAATATCAACTAACGGAGTCATATCCACATGGAAACCAACTCTTTTTTTCTTTTTACGATTACTGACTTTACCTCTTTGGACTCTTTCAGGTTTCTGTAATCCGCCTCCGCCTCCAGCCATTATTTATCTCCCATATAATTTAAAACAATAATACAAAATAAGTTAATGTTAAGCACCCTTTTTCTGAGTCACAAAATTAAACTTAGTTGCTTTATTAACTCTAAAAACATCATTCATAACAGTCCAAATCCATTTGTATCGTAAATGCTTATCAGCATCAATTGCAAATCTCGTTTTGTTGTTCACTCTCATAGTATTATGAACGAGCAAACTAAGCAATTTAACACTAGACGAATCCAAACCTCCAACTTTCATTAATGCTTTATCCGCTTTTGTATATTTACTAACAGATTCCCAGACTTTCTCCCTATCTAATTCATTAACTATCGAATAATAGAAAGTTGTATCTACAGTATTAGTTACAGTATCTTTATTGATGGCTATTTTTACAACAGCAAGATCGTGGTCAGGCATTTTTGATGTATCAGCTGTAACACGTGGTCGTTCAATAAAAAACTTTTGTTCACTTTCAGCTTCTGTTTTAAACTTTGCGGTAAACATAAAAAATGTCAAAAGGAGAAACGTGATATCCACCAATGGTGTCATATCAATTACGAAATTAAGTCTCTTCTTTTTAATTTTTGGCACAATTAACTCCTTTTAATAAATCGTTTAATGTACTAATTATCAGCTTACACAATTATTTTTTTGTTCTAACTGTGAATATCTGAGTTACACTTAAAATTGCTTCATCTATCATATAAACAAAATCATCTACCTTAGTAGTAAAATAGTTAAAAGCAATAATTGAAAGAACAGCACCAATAAGACCGCCAGCCGTATTATACAAAGCTTCTGAAATACCGAGAGATAATTGAGTGGCGGAAACAGTTCCACTTAGTGCCAAAGCACGAAACGCTCTAATCATACCGATTGTAGTTCCTAAAAGTCCAATCATAGTAGCAATTGAAGCAACAGTTGATAAAATAACGAGATTTTTTTCCAATAATGGTGTTTCCAAATTCATTGCCTCATCAATAGCTCTTTGTGTTTCTGCAATCTTTTTCTCAGGACTGTAATTCTCATCATTTTCAACAGTTTTGAATCGTGAAATAGCCGATCTCATCACATTGGCAATACTACCTCTTTGTTTATCACAATCAGCCAAAGCGCCGTCTAAATCATTATTTGATAATTTCTCAACCATTTGTTTAATAAATATAGAAGGATTCCCCTTTCCCTTAGCTTTATTTAAAGACAAAGCTCTTTCAAAAATATATGTTGTCGATATTATAATAAGGCCAACCAAAATCCCAACCAAAGGACCTCCAGTATGAATCATAGCCAAGACATTGCCGGGAATCGGTTCTTGACGCAAAACTCCATCTGCAAAATTAGCAGGATTACCCATTATTAACCACCATACTACATAAGTACCAACAAATAATGATAAAATTATTACAGTTATGTTAAAAAAGTTCTTCATAAAATACCTCATTATTTAAAATTATTAATTAATTTAATTGCTTCGCTTAAAGTATCAGTTATTTCAAAAACTAAAGTTAATTTAGTAATTACAAAAATATTCTCAATAGATTTACTGATATTACACAAAATAATTTTCCCATCTCGTTTAGCAAAATTTGCATGAGCTGAAATTAGCACTCCTAATGCAGTTGAATTCAAATAACTTACTTTATCCAAATTTAAGATCAGAATATTTTTTTTCTCTTCTGAAATCTTCTTTAAAGAATTTCTTAGTTTATCGGTTTCATCACCACCAACGAACTGACCTTTTAAATGAACAATAGTGCCGCCTATTTGTTCTTCAACTTTTATTTGTGGCATATTCTACTCAATTAATTAAACATTATACTAAACAAAACATTTACAGATAACAAAAATAAAAAAAAATATCAAATTACTGGTAAATAAAATTTTTTTCAAAGATCAATTTAGAAAATTTACCATTTATCTCTTTATTATTAAAGACACAGTAATTGCAAAAAAAGTTACAAAAGTAGATTATTTTTTTCCAAAATGCGAAATTGCTAACGGCTAATTTATTTTCTCGGTCATTCTGAACCTAGTGAAGAATCTCCTCTTCAAAAAACTAAGATAGTTAGCAAAGTTCTTCGACTTCGCTCAGGGTGATTCAATCGCAATGAACAAACATTTTTTCAGTCATTCTGAGTGGAACGAAGAATCTCTTCTTTT
>CAZVPQ010000041.1:0-10425 GCA_964628675.1 uncultured Hyphomicrobiales bacterium
AACATCGTGGGGTGGAGCAATTGGTAGCTCGTCGGGCTCATAACCCGAAGGTTGTAGGTTCAAGTCCTGCCCCCGCTACTAAGTAATTTCTTTAAATCCTTGTATATTAAAAACATACAAGGATTTTATATTTTGGTTTCGTACACTGTTGATATTTATTTAGTTTTGTTTAAATGAACTACATCTATAAAATTATTTTTTTGCAACCTAAATGATATATTAGGTAAAATGTATTTATCAATATGTGTTAATTATATAATTTTTGTAAAGGGACTTTATTATCATTGATTAAAACATTAAAAATATTTTGGTTGACGATAATTTTCTTAACCGTAACTCAATGCTCGGTAGGAGTTTTCCAATTATTTTAGATAGTGCCGATTACTTAGCGATAAGAATTGATTATTTGCCACGTGCTGTTAGAACTTATTATGCAAGAATGGCAATTCATTATAGCAAACCTTGTAATGCAGTAGATACTACTGTGATTGTTTTCGGGAATAGTTTTGCTCCGGCTTTCGGACTATCTTTTAATTTTAATAATGATATGCAAACAGATACATTTAGAGTTGTCAATTGCGATACTCTGTATGTACCTGTTTATTCATCAAGAAATATTCCAGTAGATATTATTGATATAAAATGCAGGATTGGTTACAACAAAATTATCCTAATCCTTGTGCTTCAAAACCAATCAAATCGAAAGTTTCATTTTCTTAAAGAATCCTTTATTTTCCTGATTATTCATTTTGTTGATTTTCATCAATTTATCAATTCTATCAGCTTGCAATGCAAAAGTCTCCATTCTCGCTTCAATAACTTGTGGATAAACATTTCCGTCGGATTCAATAGTTAAAAAAGGTATGTTCATTTTACCATTGAAAATCTCGGGAAGTTTATATTTAGGATTATTTATTTTCATTGCTTTTTCCTTATCTTCAAACCTCATATTCGGGGTTCCTACTGCTTCTGAAAAACGTGTAGGCATACAACCAAAAGGACCTACGTTAATAATCCCGCAAAATTCTTCTATCGTCTCATACATTGCAGTGCCAAGCGTCAACCCGGGTTCACCTTTGACCTCATAAGGAATAATATGCTTGCTATGATTAAGCAAAGCTTGTACGTTAGTTTTCCTAAAATGATAATACCCAGATTTTTGTAAAATCTTTTTTATTTTCTTTTCAGCATTTGTCATATAAAATTGTCGGACATATCTCTCTGCTTTTTTCTTTAACGACTTATCAGGCTCAACCAAATTCAATTTCAATAAATAATCTATATAATAAATCCATTCCGTAATATATGCGGTTTTAACTATAAAACCTTTTTTTGCGAATACTTTATTCAACCATCGATGGGAGAAATCATCAGAGCGAACATAAATCTCACCTAACAAAGCTAAATATTTTGAATCTTTAATGTCAATCCTTGCAGGAATTTTATTCCTTATATTTTCTGCAAACGTTTCGAGAGATTTATAAAATTTATCGGGATTGCCGTCATATTGATTTTCAACTTTTGCAAATTCATCATAAAATATATTTAAACCATCATCAGGATTTACAGCATTTGCCATAATCGCAGACTTTATATCATCCATTACATCTGCGGCAAGCAAAGCCAAAACGCCTGTTTTAGCAAAATTCTCGCCTAAACCCGCATAACCGTCATCGGTCATTAAAATAAATGATGCGACATTCCTTAATTTTTTTCTCTTGATTAAGTTTTGCAAAAGTACGTGGTATTGACCTAACCTACAACTCCCGGCACTTTGAACATTAAATAAAGCAACATAATCTTTCCCGTTCCATCTGTTTTCAAGATAATCCATCAAAGAGCCAGCTAGTAGAATTAAAGGCAAACACTCCTTGCCGCTTGTATTAGCTCTACCGTATTTCAATATATCGGAGTTCCCTTCGGGCAAAGCTTCTGCATTTAATCCTTGTACTCTCATCCCTTGTGCAAATAAGCGAGAAGATATGTCACCCATTGATGGGACAAGAATTTTAATTCTATTATCAGTCAAAGGAATTCTTTCATTATCGGAACTTATAAAATATCCCAAATCACCATCAACAATTACTTTTGATAATTGAAAATCTTTATAATCTACATCTTGAATTCTATCTGATATTTTCAAATAATTATCGACTATATCAAGGAATGCATCAATTCTTGTATTTATGCCCGCATCTGCCGTATGTCCGTCCAATTCAAGTGTCAATGAAGGTTTAGTACCCATAAGCGTTCTGAAAGATGTCATAATCATTGAATCGGGACCACAGGAAAAATTAGTGATATAAGTCGCAAAAAGTTGAGGATTATTTTTTATAATTCTAGCGGCTTTCATAATTTTTTTACCGCCCTCCCAGTACATTTCACCGTCAATAATTTGCCCGCGATAGTCAAACATATCGTAAGGAAGCACATAAATTCCTCGAGATGCGAACTTTTGAGGTATTCCTTTGTTGGCTAAATCTGTAAATGAATTATAAGCTCGTCCGAGCAAAACAATTGCTTTTTCCTTAGGATTTTGTTTAAGATATTCTAAAAATTCAGCCCCAATGGAAAACATTTCTTTTTGGAAATCCCAAAGCATATTAACTGCGAAATTATAGGCTTCTTTAGCTTTAACATCGTCTTTGAAGCCAATCTGATGAGCTATTTTAATAAATTGCTCCTCTTCTGCATCAAATCCGCTAGCAAAGTTTAATTTGGGGGAAATCCATTTGCCCGAGAAATCATAATCCTTAAACGCTTCTTTTAAAAAATAAGGTTCGGTAATTACAAACACACAGGTTGCATTATTATCAATAGTGTAATGTTCCTCTTTTTCTACGTGCATCTCCAAAAGATTGGGAACAAAATAATAATCGGGATTTTGCTTAACTAAATCTTGAAATGTACACAAAGAGAGTTGTCCGGGATAGCAAAAAGAAGTCATCTCTCTATCAAGTCCATCACTATCAACTTTTTGAGACAAAATAACTTTATAGCCAAGTTTGGAAAAGAAATTATAATACAAAGGATAAATTGTATGCGTATGAAACGAAAGATTTATACCTACTGTTTTAGCATCTTCGGGAATATCATATTTGGGTGCATACTTTTCAAACATAAGAGTATGCCTCTTTTTCACAAAATCGTATCTATCAGCTTCAACTTTTGATTTTTTAGTAATATTGTAATACTTATTGCAAGCCCCTCCAAATGGATAAGTTTTGCCTTCTATTTTTATCATATTGATTTGACATCTCAAATCGCATTTTTCCTTGCCACCCATACATATAAAAGGCTTTCTGTATTCAACTTCCCTTTCGGATAAAGTTTTCAAATCAAACTTCTGTTTATCCAGCAAACCTAATTCTATCTTTTCCTTAACTTCAAGAGCAACGCCAAACGCTCCCATTAATCCCGGGTCTGGTGGCACAACAATTTCTTGCCCTGTCAACGCCGCCATAGCAATCGGAATAGCTTTATTATAGCAGACCCCGCCTTGCATAAATATCTTTTTACCAACAGCACGATTACCCTTGACCCGATTAACATAGTTCAAACAAATAGAATAAACTAATCCGGCAACAACATTTTGCTTTGATATATTTTCGTGCATTGCAGTTTTTATATCCGAGCTAATAAAAGCGGCACATTGGTCATTGAAATTCGGTGGTCTGTCGCCTTGCATAGCAATCTCTTGAATATCCTTTACATTGATTTTAAGAGATTCATAAGCCGCCTCTTCTATAAAAGAACCTGTACCGGCAGAGCAAGCCTCATTCATTGCATAATCAGCAGGAACTTTATTTACCAAATAAGTATATTTGGCATCTTGTCCGCCAATTTCAAAAATAGTATCTACTTCCGGATCAAAATATACAGCTGCGGTTGCATGGGCAACAATCTCATTGAAAATACCTTCCGTCAATGCATGCAATCCGGCTATATGCCTACCTGAACCCGTAGTTCCCAAACCGATAATATTAATATTTCCGGGGATTTGTTTTAATATTTCCAAATAACAATTTTTCGCTGCACGAATCGGATTACCCAAAGTATATAAATAAACCGATGCTAATATTTTATTATCATCAACCCTTATTAAAACCGCTTTGGTAGTAGTCGAACCAACATCAAGCCCCAATATACAAGTATCACCGTCTCGAGCTTTATCTCTATCCATCTCTTTGAACTGCACTTTATCTTTGAATTTATTAAGAGGTTGATGAAATACAAAAGAACTCTCTTTTTCACTGAAAATATTATCATAGGAAACAATAGGTTTAACATTATTTTCAAGACCGTATAAAGCCGCACCAAGAGCTTCAAAATAAGTAGCTTCCTTTGGAACTTCAAAATCTCCAATCATAGTACGAAGAAAATCCATAACCAAAGCATTTCGAGTAACTCCACCGACAATAAGTTTTTTTCCGGTTTTAACTTTTTTAACTAATTCCTCAACTTTTTCGGCAACCATCTGGGCTAAACCTGCGGCAACTTCAGATTGAGGCACTCCCTTGTTCAAAGCATGCGTACAATCGGATTTACAAAAAACCGAACATCTGCCAGATACCCTATGCGGTTCAGCACCTCTTGAAATCTCCACAACCTCATCGATATTCAAATCCATTCTTTTTATTTGTTGCAGAAAGAACTCCCCCGTTCCCGAAGCACATTGATTTTTTGTAATAACATTTGAAATTTTGCCTTGATTATCAAGAGTATAAACCATAAATGTTTCTCCACCCAAACTCGCAACAGCCGAATAATCATTAGGATTTTTACTAACAAAATCAACTGCATACTCAGTGGCTTCCGGTTCCGGAATTTCAGTTAAATTTACAAGGTTTCTAAATTTCCTACCTGTAACAACAACAGGTGATTTATCAGGATTGAACTCTTTGAGTTTAGTTAATAACACTTCTTTCGGATTACCATTATGTTCTACTGTTAAAACATCTTTAACTGATTTATCGTTTACATCATTTTTAACTCTAACCAAAGAAACAGTAGAAGCCCCAAGACAAACGCCTATTACTTCTTTCATATATTTATAACCTTAACTTTATTTCATAAAAATATTTTTAATTATCTGACCGGTTCCCAATCATCGGAAACTGATTTCCCATAAAGCATAACTGACAATGAATTATATATCCAAGACATAATAACTTTAAAATAACCATATTTTCTAAATCTTCTAGGCGATTCATAAACAGTCAAATTATTAATAAAGCCTATTTTACCTATTTTCGCCAATCTTCTAAATAAATCAAAATCCTCACCAGCGGCTAATTTGTCATCATAACCATCAATCATTTTAAAATAATTAGCTTTAACAATTTGGCATTCTCCTCGCCCCATTCCTAAGCCAATAAAGTTTAGAAATCTAATATATCTATTATGTATAAAGTAAAATATCTTATCTTTGAATAATATTTCATCAGGTGATACCGACACAAAACAAGTTAAAGCAATATTAGTTGAATAAAATCCGGCATCAAATCCCCATTTACTAATTTGACTAAAAAACTCTTCGGTATAAGCAGGTACAGTATCTCCATTCATAAATATCAAAATCTCGCCATTGGCAATAGAGGCACCTTTATTCCTACCTTCGGCAATAGTTTGTTTTCTGTTTTCTTTATGAACAATTATTTTATCGGCATAATTTTTAGCAATCTCAATTGTTTTATCTGTGCTACCACCATCACTAATTATTAATTCAATATTATATTTTTTCTTAATATCTGATGTATAATTTAGTAAAGTTTGTTCTATTATTTTTTCTTCCTGATAAACCGGAATAATTAAACTAATAGAAGCAACACCTTTTTTTGGATTAAAATTTTGCTTAAAATTTGGATTTATATAGTATTCCTTATCAATATCAAAATTAATTATATTGTCTTTATCTAACATATTTTTTTTTATGTTAATTTCTTGAGTTATATCACGCAACTAATATATCCTTAAATGTTTTTCATATAAACTCAAATTTAGTAAAAATTTTTTAATTAGATTATTATTTATGGAAGCATTTGGATTAGATTAAATAATTGATTAATTATTATGTTGTCATAAGCAGCTGTTTGATTATTAATGTATAGTCTTTTTAAATGATGGAAAAATTGAAAGCATGAGATTTTAAATAATTATTAAATTTTGGCAGGTATTTATGAATCATATTAAAACTATTATTATAGGTGGCTTATCGGCAACTACCATGATGACATTTTTAATGATAATGGCTCCTATGATGGGCATGCCCAAAATGCTTATTGGAAATATGCTCGCTAATTTTATGGGGACAGCTATATTTTGGGGTTGGATAGCCCATTTTATTATAGGCACATTGATTGCAACTAACTATGTAATTCTTTTTTTTACATAATCTATTGAGCTTGTCAATATTCTAGCCGTTTCTTAGTTTTTTTAGCGTTGCCTAATTATTTTGCAATAATTTTCAATCAATATTATCAATGTAATCAAATAATATTTTCTGAATAATTAATTTTATTATATTGGAGGCAATTATGAATCAGATAGATAAAGAAACACATAAGAACGAACATTGCTGCGGTTCGCACAAACATTCTCATAAAAAGTCTGAATCTCAATTTAGTAACAAGGAAAAATCCGCTAATCATACGCACAGCAATTGTCAATGCCAAAGTAAAAAAGAGAAATAATTTTACGTAAGCCATAAATATAAAAGTAAGAATTTATCCTCACTTTTTTTTAGAATTTAAAAGGAAATATCAGATAAAACCTTGTTTTATTTTTGCTAAATTCAATTGCTGGAGAAGGCAATTTGAAATGATTTAATGTTTGTTTGAACCAATTCCAAAAATTTGGACCATCAGGTAATAATTTAACTAAATCATAATCCAAAGCAACAATATATCTTGGGCTTCCCCAGACAAATTGTGTTTTTACATCAGAATTCGGGTCGCAATCGTAACCGGCATTAGGTTTAGGTTCACATAAATTTCTTGCCGTATAACCTAAACTCAATTGTAACCAAGAGGGCCAATATTCTTTATAATTATCAGGCAAAAAGTTATAAACATTTACAGAGAGCCAAAAAGTTTGGGAGCTATAATCATCAATAAACATAGATGAAGGTTGACGGCTTTTGTCTCCAAACCACTCAGCAGGAATATAGATAAACTTTGGAGTGAAATTTTGCAAAACAGGGAAATAATGCTGACCTATAAAAAATGCGGCACCTGTAAAATCAGCATAAAAATCAGAAGGACTAAAACCCCAATTTTTTCCAAAGCCATCTAAAATTTCAACATAAGTCGAATAAGACAATCCCAAAACTCCACCCCAAGTGGAAGCGGCGTCCCAACTCATTCCCACTTCTATTAAAGTTTCGCTTAATAAATATCCTGTAAAATAAGCACCGTAAAAATGCCCGAATTTATCTACCCATAAGTCTTGAGTTATATCCTCAACAAATCTAAAATTACCCATATCTTTCCAAATTGTATTTAATTGTCCGATATGTTGTGCAATAAAAACCGCTGTCAATCCGGTACCAAATAAAATTGAAGGGACTAATTTCAAATGAGTTTTTCTAAAAGGTGGATTGCCACTTAGTGAAAATCTTTGATTGTCAGCATATAAAAATTCATTCAGAGGAATATAGAGTGAATCACTTTTCCCAATTTTTGTTATTTGGGAGGCACTATCTAATTCCGATTGTTTAGTTATTAATAAATTGCTATTCAATTGCAAAATCAAAACTACAAGAAAAATATTTTTAAACTTTAGTATCATACTATTTCTATATTTATCAAAAAAATCTTTGCAAAATAAGAATTTTATATTATTTTCTATTGAAATAATCTTGCTCTGCAATTAATTTCATTGGCATTATTATTGATAGAAATAATTATTATTAATTATAAAATATGAAGTAAACTATTATAATATGGAGACATTAGGGACAAAGCTAAAGTCGGCTCGAGAAAAAAGGAAATTGAGCTTAGAAGATGTTAGTCAAAAAACTAAAATCCGTCTGCATATTATTAAAGCATTCGAAGATGGAAACTTTGCAATTTTGCCTCCGGTATATGCCAAATCATTTATTATCACTTACTCAAAATATTTAGATATTCCTCAATCAGAAATTAATGATGAGCTTGATGAGTTATTTAAATCTAAGACTCCGCAACCTGTTCAAATCAATATAGAAAAAGGGAATACAAGTAACAAAGCTAAAGATAATTTAACAAAATATATAATTACTAAAGACAATAAAACAAAAATTATTAATTGGCTAATTTGTAGTATATTATTTATTGGTTTTGTTTTAGTCATATATTTTACTTTTTTTGATGAATCTTCAATCAATCAAGATAAAATGGATAATGAAGTAAATCCTGAATTGGAATCCGGAGATACTACTGTTATTCAAGCTAATAAAAATAGTTTATTTGAATTTATCGAAGAACCTGATAGTGTTATTTTACAAGCAAAAGCAAATGATTCGGCTTGGTTAAAAATAAGTATAGATGGAAAAAGAGCAGAACAAACTTATCTATATCCTAAATCGGAGAAAAGATGGTCAGCGGCAACATATTTTGTTTTAACCCTTGGTAACGCAGGTGCTGTTGAATTCAGAAGAAATGGGCAAAGCTTGCAACCATTGGGTGCTTTAGGAACAGTTGTAAGAAATGTAAAGATAACTGCCGACACTGTAATTAATTCTTCTAATCCTTGGGGCAATGATACATCTGTTATTAGACGACGCCGTAGATATAGAAGGAAAAAGTCTCCATTGCCTTTGGATATATTAAAACCTTCTACTATTGAAAAAACAAATATTAATCCTTTGCAAAAATTAGAAAGCACAAATAATAATTCAATAAAACTAAAGCATCAACCAATTGAACCAATTAATAATAAAGTTAAAAAAATACCAAATTATTTTTAATTAAATATTACTTCTTACAATATCATGTAATCTAATTATTCCTAAACATTTATCAGTATCGTCAACAACAGGTAATACGTTTATTTGGCTTTTTCTATTTTCCATTATAGATAATGCTTCGCCGAGAAAGGCTTTTGGATTAACCTTAATGGGATTAGCTGTCATTACATCAATAACTTTCATATTATGGATATTGTCAGTTTTGTTGAAAATTCTGCGGACATCTCCATCAGTAATAATACCTTTTAAATTTTTATTTCCGTCGATTACGCAGACGCAACCTAATGATTTATCTGTCATCTCAATCAATGCTTCTCTGAAATTTGAATTAATACTAACTAATGGTAGAGAAGTGCCTTTATGCATAATATTATCAACGGTTAATGATATATTTTTACCAATTTGCCCGAGAGGATGGTTACGAGCAAACTCTTGAATAGTTAAATTTTTGGCTTTCATAGCACAAACTGCCAGAGCATCACCTATGGCAAGAGCAACCAATGAACTTGTGGTAGGTGCTATATTAAAAGGACATGATTCTCTTTCGACAAAAGCGTCTAAGACAATGTCCGTATTTTGCCCAAGAAATGAATCAATATTGCTAACAATAGCAATTGTCTTTACTTTTCTACTTTTGAGAAAGGGTAATATTTTAATAATTTCATCGGTAGTACCACTTTTTGAAAGTAGGATAATCGTGTCGCCATCTTTTACCATTCCCAAATCGCCATGCAATGCTTCAACAGGATGGAGGAAGTGTGAGCTAATACCAATGCTTTTAAAAGTAGCAGATATTTTTTGAGCTATTAAGCCTGATTTACCAATACCTGAGACAAAAACATTATTTGATGATATTATTAATTGAACAGCGTCAACAAATTTATTATCAATTTTTTCCTTTAAGATATTTAAAGATTTAATAGATTCTTCAATAGATCTTCTTGCTTCTTCCTTTAATTTTTCTTTATCACTCATATTTCAATTTTAATTTTTACAAATATTATAAAATACATATTAAAAATCCCTCTTTATCTCCCTTTGCAAAAGGGAGATATTTCATTAGTTTCCCTAATAACAAGCTACACATTATCCGGGGGGCCAAGCAAATTGTCTGCCTCCGAGCAAATGCAAATGTATATGAAATACTTCTTGACCTGCATCTGCATTGCAATTAAAAACAAGCCTATAACCACTTTCAGAAATACTTAATTCCTTTGCTAATTCCTTAGCCTTCAATACCAATTTACCGATTAATTCAGCATCGGATAGTTCTAAATCATTAATGGTAGGGATTTCTTTTTTTGGTATAATCAATATATGCTGGGGTGCCTGAGGGTTGATATCCCTAAAAGCTAAAATTTCATCATCTTCGAAAACTATATCCGCAGCAATATCTTTTGAAATAATTTTAGAAAAAATAGTATTACTCATATCACTCTAAAATTTATTAAACTTATTTTAAAATACAATTTAATAAT
>CAZVPQ010000042.1:0-10369 GCA_964628675.1 uncultured Hyphomicrobiales bacterium
ATCAAATTTATAATTATCTTGTGGTGAATAAACAATTTGATTTAAGTAATAAATGATAATTTTACTTGCAATAAAATAATAATTTTTTTGTTTCGTTAAGATAGTATATGATAATTTAAGCTACGTAATAAAATATTTAAAATTTTACTTGGTATATCTTTTGATAGCTATTAATTTGCAGTTTGTAAATTGCAGTTTTTGAAATAAATTTGGTATTATTATTGAAGCACTGCTACGTGATGATTAAATAAGTGTTTTTTAGAGTAGCTTCTACTGTGGTAGAAGTAATTATTTTATATTGAATTGGACGAGAGATATTTTGAGTAGTAGTGTAAAAAAAATAAGTTTTGTATTTATCTTTATCGCCTTGATGTTATTCAAAGGATTAACATCAACTGATAATTTGAATTCAAAGCAATTTTATTATAACCCGCAATTCACATTTTTGTGTTATCAATTGCCTGTTTTCCAATCCTATCTATTTTTGAATTCGCCTCTTTGGATGTTTATTGGTGTCAACGATTTAAGTGATGTTGTGCCTATGGATTCCACTATGATGTACGATACTACTACTGCTTATCAATCATTTCTTATACATAATTATATTTATAGATTTTCAGGTGAACATCCTAAGAGTTCAGGTGATTATAACAGCCTGCACTTACTTGGTGATGTTAATTTGAATAACAAAATAGATAGTACCGGAGAATTTGTTACAACTAATTTAGATTTGGATTCTTTGAGTATCGGAGATGCATTCGATTTGGATTTAGATGAATATTTATCAATACGTAAAAAGCAAATCGAAAGTCAAATGTGGGATTCATTGCTTGCAAGATATGATTTGAAACAAGCCTTATCCGGTGGAGATTTGGCAAGATTAATAAGTCAAGCAACGGGATTAACTATTCCCGTTCCCCCGAATCCTGTTATTGGGCTTTTTGGCAAGCCTCAAATTAATATAAACGTTAATGGTGAAGTCAATCTAAAAGTAGGATGGCGATGGGATTCGCAAAATTTAGGTACGGTTTCAGCTTTCGGTCAAACACAGTCCACACCTATTTTTAGTCAAGATATAAAAGTTAATGTGTCGGGTAGTATTGGCGATAAATTAAAATTAAAAACCGACTGGAACACTCGAAATCAATTTGAATATAATAATAAATTTAAAATAGGCTATGAAGGCGAAAGTGATGAAATCATTAAGTTAATCGAAGTAGGAAATGTGTCTTTGCCTTTGACTTCCAGTTTAATTGGTGGTGGTGAAGCTTTGTTTGGTGTTAGGTCTGATTATCAATTCGGACCTTTGTATTTAAAAACAATTTTTTCGCAAAGACGTGGACAAAGAAAATTCGTAAATGTTAAAGGTGGAGTTAGTACTATTCCTTTTCAGTTAAGAGCATATGATTTTGCAAATAATCATTTCTTCCTTGACGAAGCATATAAGCCGATTTATAAAGAATATTTCAAAAATTCTACTCCAATTATTCCTAAGAGTTCAAAGAAAATAAGAATTAAAGAAATTGAAGTTTGGGAATCAGTTAATGATATTCAGCAAGGGGCAGTCTCAGCTGTTGGTGTTGCTTATGCAGATTTGGATTCCGTACAAACTTTACGAAATCAGAAATATCCTAATAATATGAAGTTTGCTTCAATTCAAGCAGGTAAAGTGGAACGTGGTAATTTTTTACGTTTAGATTCTAACAGATATAGAGTTGATTACAATTTAGGTACTTTGCACATTTTGAATCTCAGACCAGACCGCTATTATGCCGTTGCTTATAGGATAGAAGGTGAGACAGCCTCGGCTGATGATGATTGGTATTATGGTACTTTTTCCAATCAAGTCGGCGAAAAAGACACATTAATTTTAAAATTGATATACCGTCCTAATATGCAACCAGGGTTTAAATCCCTATGGGATAGGCAGATGAAAAATATATACTCAATAAATGCATCTTATGTTGATATAAGTAATACAAAAATCGGTGTATGGTATATAAATCAAAATAATGATTCAAGTGATGTATTGCAGGGCGCTCCTGATAAGTTAGTTACTATATTGGGAGTCGATAAAGTTACAAATAGTAGTGGTTCTGCACCTCCTGACGGTCAATTTGATTTGAGACTTCCATTTTTTGATTCTCAATATGGCGAAATAATATTTCCGAGTTTAAGACCTTTTGATTCTGCCTTGTATGATTATTTTAATCGTCTCGGTACACCTGATCTTGCCGCTCAATATGCTTTTTCTGATGTATATGACACAACAAATGATATAGCAAGGCGAAATACTTCAAAAGATAGGTTTGTAATTACCGGACAAGTTTCAGGTAAAGCTACAAATCGGATAAATTTGGGTGCATTCAATCTTGCACCAAATAGCGTTAAAGTTACTTTGGACGGTGTCCCGCTAAAAGAAAATGTTGATTATGTTATTGATTATTATGCGGGTCAGTTAACGCTTAGAAATCAAAGAGCTATGTTGCCTAATGCAAATTTGAATATTGAATATGAAGCAAGAGATGTTTTTAATATTTCAACGAGAACCCTCGCAGGTATAAGAGGTGATTATCAATTGTTTAAATCAAGGAATATCAAATCTAATCTTGGTTTTACATTTATGTATTATGACCAATCTGCTTTAATGGATAGAGTAAGGTTAGGAGAGGAGCCTGTTTCTAATACAATGATAGGTTTTGATGCCAATTTGAATTGGGAAACTCCTTGGTTAACCAAAGCATTGGATTTTTTACCATTCTATGATACTAAAGCCAAATCATCAATGCAACTACGAGGTGAATGGGCTGTAACTCTGCCTGAACCAAACAAAAGACGTTCGGAAGTTCTTTCTGATAATAACGAACCTGTCGTATATATTGATGATTTTGAAGGAGCTCAAAGATATATACCATTAGGCTTAACACCTTCTCAATGGTCTCAATCTTCACAACCCGTAGATAGTTTGATTGGATTAAGTGATACTGTAAGATCAGAATTTAGAGCTAAGTCTTATTGGTACCAATATTTTATTCCGAGGGAACAAATAAAAAATGTATATCCAAATAGAGATGTACCCCCGGGGCGTTCAAATTTAAGTCCCTTGTATATTAATTTTGATGCAGATACAAGAGGTATTTATAATAAAAATCCTGATTTTCAAGATACCATAAATAAAAAATTCAATCCAAGTGCGGATTTATCATTTTCTTCAAAGCCGGAAAACAGAGAAAAAATTTGGGGTGGAATGATGCGACTTTTTTCATCTTTCAATACAAATTTTGATACTGAAAATATCGATTACATTGAAATTATGATGAGAATTGATAAATATGAACCGGGCAAAACAAAATTATATGTTGACTTAGGTCAAATTAGCGAAGATATTATTCCGAATCAGAGATTAAA
The DNA here is from genome assembly GCA_964628675.1 of uncultured Hyphomicrobiales bacterium. Taxonomy (GTDB): domain Bacteria; phylum Bacteroidota; class Ignavibacteria; order Kapaibacteriales; family UBA2268; genus CAZVPQ01. The sequence continues at coordinate 3,409 of CAZVPQ010000042.1, forward strand.
TACTGAAGACGGCATAACCAAAGCTAATCCAATACCGAATAATATTATTGACCCTAATGAAGACGTCGGTCTTGATGCTATCAATGATTTGCAAGAAAAAGATTCTTCAAATTATCCTTATCCTTTAAACTTAGAAGATGATCCTGCTCGCGATGATTATTCTTTTAATTTCCAAAAAGATGATATTGATAGAGTACCAAAGGATTTTAAATTCTATAATAATTATGAAGGGAATGCTTTGGTTTCCGAGATTGGGCAATTCCCTGATACGGAAATTTTAAATGTTAATAACGGGCAGACAATTTCATTGGATAATAGCTATTTTGAGTATGAAGTGAATTTGAAACCTGATGCAAATCTAAATCCTCAAATTGTTGGTGGCAATCCGAATAAAGGGTGGTACTTGTATAGAATTCCTATTCGGAAACCCAAAAAAAGAATTGGCAATCCTTTGTTTTCAAATATTCAATATATTAGAGTTTGGTTCAAGGGCGGAGATTTCAAAGCAAGTATTGCAGACTGGCGTCTTGTAGGTTCTCAATGGCAAAGAACTAGTAATTTTCAACCAAATGTTGAACCCGATGATAGTCTTCTTGCCGTATCTTTCGTAAATAGAGAAGAAAATGCCGGACCCCCCGATTATTACTCAATGCCTCCGGGAGTTAAAGCTCCAAGACAATTGAATAATCCTGATCCCAATCAATTGATAAGATTAAATGAACAATCAATTGCAATAAACGTTAAAAATTTACGATATGGCGATGAAAGAATGTCCGTTAGAATTTTCAGACCTTTGGATATTTTTTATTATAAAAAATTAAAATTCTTTATACACGGTGATGGATCAATGCCGGATAATGTTGTTCAAAGTGCTGTTCCCAAAGCTTATGCTTTTATAAGATTTGGTATTGATTCAAGTAATTATTATGAATACAGAAGACCATTAACACGAGGATGGGAAAATGTAGAAATTGTTTTGTCAGAGCTTACGGCTATTAAACAATTACGTGATTCATTGCATATTCGCGACAGAATGACTTTTCCTGTCCCTAATGACCCTGTTGCTATGTATGCAATCAAAGGTAATCCTATATTGACTCGTGTACAATTTTTCGGGTTGGGAATAGCCAATCCATCTGGCAGATACCCAAATGAATTATCAACTACAATGTGGATAGATGAACTTAGACTATTGAGTCCTGAAGACAGAATGGATTGGGCTGGAGTTGGTAATGCAAGTGTCAAATTAGCTGATTTGGGTTCAATCAATGCCTCATTCTCTCATACAAAACCTAATTTCCATAAGATTGAAGAGAGATTTGGCGATAGAATCAATTCTACCAATTGGACTGTTTCTATGCAGGGAAACTTAGAGAGGTTTGCACCAAAGTCTTTTTCAAGAATGAAAATACCGATTAATTACACTCATTCTGAATTTGTTCAAGACCCTGAATTTGTTGCTAATAATGATATTAATTTGATTAAAGCCGCCACTGCCACAAAAGTACAAGCATATCAAAATGCTATAAATAACGGTTTGACAGCTCAACAAGCTCAAGAAATTGCCAGTTCTAAAGAAAGACGAACTTTGCAGCGTTCTCAAACCGTAAGAGTTAATGATAGTTGGGCTCTGACAGGTATTAAACTTGGATTACCAATCAAGCATTGGTTAATTGATGATACTTTTAATAAATTAGTTTTTGGATACTCATATTCACAAGATTTTGAACGATCGCCTGTTGTTGAGCAAAAATTTAATTGGGTTTGGAAATTAAACGCAAAATATTCTGTAAGAATTTCCGATTTCTTATCATTTCAACCGTTCAAAAAAGTTGATAGTTTATTTTTAATTAGTGATTATCAAAAATGGAAACTCAATCTATTGCCATCGAATTTTTCAGCAAGTATTGATGTTCAAAGAGGTAGAACTACAGAAAAATCTCGATTTCTTGATTTTGCCAGTCCTGTTTATAGAGATTTTTCATCAACAAGGCAAGCTCAATTTTCTTGGAAATTATCAGAAAATGGGTTGTTAAGTCCTTCGATTGATTACAATTTTTCGACAGGCAGTACACTTGTTCCTTATGAACTTGATAAATTTGGCAATCAAAGAACAGGAAGTCAAATTGCAAATTTAGTATTATTTAATAATGGATTAGTTAATTTAGGAACAGATAATAATCATACTCAAAATGTAACTATTAATTTTAAACCTAATTTACCAATTGGTAGTTCATCAAGGTTTGTTAATATTAGTGGTTCTTACAGTTCTAATTATACTTGGCGAGACCCGTTGCAACCTGACCCGGCAATTAGAGATGTTGCCAAAAATGCAAGCTATAATTCGTCCCTACGATTTTCTACTGGTTTGCAATTAAAAACTCTTGCAGATTTATGGTTTAATGAACCTGGAGTTGGTATTATTAGACAAAGTACACCTGACACTACTCAGGGAATAGGAACAGGAATAATAGCCGGTATTTTGAAAGTGTTTAAAACAATATTTTTAGATTATGACAAAATCCAAGTAGATATAAATCAAACTAACACATCAATAAATCCCGGAGTTTTTGGTGGTTCGGGATTGACTAATTTCTGGGGTAGAGGATTGACCGGTCGTGAAAGTTTAAATAATTTCGGACCGAGCTTTGCCTACCAAATGGGTCTTGTAGGCTCTCCTCATGGGAGTTTTCAATTTGCACCATCTAATTCATTCCCGTTTTTTACATTCAACACTAATGATGGATTGCGACCTCCAAACGCAATATTACCCGAAAATTATACTCAAAAAACAACTATGAAAATGTCAACTTCAAGACCTTTATGGAAAGGTGCTGTTTTGGATTTGAGTTGGAATACTGATTTTGCTTATAATAGAACTAGAACTGTTGAAACTGATGCCTTTGGCAATCCAACATATACAAATATTATGGCAACAGAATCATTCAACCGCACTTATTTTTCTATTCCCGCAATATTTGGTTGGGATTTATTCGGTGATGATATGGGGCAAGTTATTCAATTATATGAAACAAAAAAAGCTAATATTCTTGCTGAACAAATAGATACTGTTGCACGAAATCAAAAATTACTTAATGCTTTATCTGAATCTTTTCATGACGGTTTGCAAGCTTTTAGTTTGTTTTCGGGCAAAGCCGGTAAATTCTTGCCTGCGTTAAATTGGGGGATTAGATGGGAAGGAATAGAAAAATGGGATTTATGGGGAGGCTTATTTAAAACAGCATCTATTGAACATAGATATACTTCCAAATATACTGAAAATGCTATGATTACAGATAACGGCAGGGTTACTAAAAATCAACAGGTTCAGATAGGATTTCAACCATTGATAGGAATGACTGTTGCGTTTAATGATAAACAGATTGATGGTATTATGACTGCTACTTTTAGATTGTCAACTACAACAGGCTATCAATTAAATTCTGCAAGTAGGTCCACAGTTGCTAAAAATTCTGCTGTTGAATTGCAGGCACAAGCAAGCTATACTATGCGTGGTTTTGATTGGAACTTTCTCGGCATCAAATTGAAAAATGACCTTGAAGCGAGTTTTATGGCTTCTTATCAATCTAATTCCCGTTCGACATACGATGTTGTATTAACTGATGATAATAATGGTAAAGCAAGAAAACTAGATGGAAATTCAAAAATAGTATTAGAACCGAGAATTCGATATAATATGAGCAATAGAGTTACAGCCGCATTTTTTTTCAGATATGAGGGTACTTTTACCGAAGGTGCCGCCCAGCCAGGGTTTAATACTGTTCAAGTTGGCTTAGATATAAGAATTTCTATTGCCGGTGGGAGATAATACTCCTAAATATCTTCGCCTTATTGATTTTTCGCATATTAGGTATTTCCTATGGTTAAAAATAATACTCATTGACTCATATTAAACAACAAAATGAGTATAAAAAATCAATTATTTTAGCTTTTTTTTTATTAGCTTAAGTCATAGTGTATATTATTTTTTATAATAAATTTTTATTTGTAATTTGTATTTTTTTTTGAGACAAATGTAAGATTATTTTTTAATAAAATAGAGGCGTAATATGGCAAAAGTTTATGGCGATGTCGTTATTGATATCGAAAAATGTAAGGGATGTGAATTATGCGTAGAAGCCTGTCCTGAAGATACTTTGGGTTTATCCCCAAAAATAAATCAGAAAGGCTATCATTATGCTGTTAAAGTTCAGGATAACTGCACGGGCTGTTCGAATTGTGCTTTAATTTGTCCTGACGCGATTATTACTGTGTATAGAAAAATAATTAAAAAAGCACAGTAATTGTATTTGATAAAACAATTTTTTTAAATAATTGAATAAAAAGGAGATATGATGGGCGAAATTAGACTTATGAAAGGGAATGAAGCTCTTGCCGAAGCTATGATTAGAGCCGGCTGTGATGCCTATTTTGGTTATCCCATTACTCCGCAATCCGAAGTTTTGGAATATTTGTCAAGGGAAGTTCCGACAAGGAACACAGGAATGGTTCTTTTGCAAGCTGAAAGTGAGGTTGCGGCAATTAATATGCTTTATGGTGCAGGAGGTACAGGTAAAAGAGTTATGACAACTACTTCAAGCCCCGGTTTTAGTTTGATGCAAGAGGGTGTTTCATATATAGCAGGTGCCGAAATTCCTGTTTTGATTGCTAATGTTAATAGAGGTGGTCCCGGTTTAGGAACTATTCAGCCTTCACAAGGTGATTATTTTCAAGCAACAAAAGGTGGTGGTCATGGCGATTATAACTTAATAGTCTTAGCACCTTCAAGTGTTCAAGAAATGGTTGATTTTGTTAAGCTTGGATTTGAATTGGCTGAAAAATATAGAACTCCAACTTTATTATTATCTGATGGAGCGATTGGTCAGATGATGGAAAAAGTTGAATTGTATGACCAAATGCCAAGAAGTACAGAAAAAAAAGAATGGGCTACTACTGGTAAACCAGAAGGTAAACCAAGAAGATATTTAACATCTCTTTACATTAAACCTGAAGAAATGGAAGTTGTGAATAAGAGATTGCAAGCTAAATATCGTGAAATAGAGAAAAAAGAGATTAGATATCAAACCATGAATACCGAGGATGCAGAATATATTTTCACCGGTTATGGTCTTGGTGCAAGGATTTGTATGAAGGCTATGGAAATGGGCAGAGAAAAGGGTTATAAAATCGGTTTAGTTAGACCTATAACGGTTTTTCCTTTTCCGTATCAAATCTATAAAGATTTAGCACCAAATATTAAAGGTATTCTTGATGTGGAAATGAATGCGGGTCAAATGGTTGAAGACGTTAGGTTGGCTGTTGGATACAAGACTAAAGTTGATTTCTACGGCAGAATGGGTGGTATGATAGCTTCTCCTGATGAAATATTAAATTATTTTGAAGAGAAATTTATTAAAGGAGGAGAATAATGAGTGAACAGCAAAATTTAGATAATGTTGTTGCAAAAAAAGAAGACATTATTAAAGATGAGTTTTTAGTTTATAAAAAACCAAAAACTTTGACCGATACTCCTATGCATTATTGTCCGGGTTGCGGTCATAGTACAACCCATAAAATATTTATGGAAGTAATTGATGAAATGGGATTACAGAGCGATACTATTGGAGTTGCACCTGTCGGATGTTCCGTTTTTGCTTATCACTATATGAATGTTGATATGCAGGAAGCCGCACACGGTAGAGCTTGTGCTGTTGCAACAGGTATCAAAAGAGTGTTACCTGAAAAATTTGTTTTTACTTATCAAGGAGATGGTGATTTAGCCGCTATTGGTACAGGGGAAACTATCCACGCTTGCAATAGAGGTGAAAAAATTCTTGTTATTTTCATTAATAATGGTATTTATGGTATGACAAGTGGTCAGATGGCTCCTACTACATTACCCGGTATGGTCTCGACAACAACTCCTTTTGGTAGAGATGTTGCAATACAAGGGTATCCTTTGAAGATAACAGATTTAGTTGCGCAATTGCCCGGTACTTATTACGTAACAAGGCAATCGGTGCATACTACAAAAAATGTACGTAAAACTAAAAAAGCTTTACAGAAAGCAGTTAAATACTTATTAGACGGTTCAACAACTTGTTTTGTCGAAATAGTTTCAAATTGTCCTTCAAATTGGAAGATGACGCCGCTTGAAGCCAACAAATTTGTTGAAGAGAAAATGATTCCTTATTATCCATTAGGTGATTTAAAAGTTCCGGAGGGCAAATAATATGACAGAAGAAGCTATTTTCGCAGGTTTTGGAGGACAGGGTGTTCTCTCAATGGGATTAATGTTATCTTATTCCGGTATGATGGAAAATAAAGAAGTATGTTGGATGCCTTCTTATGGTCCTGAAATGCGTGGTGGAACAGCAAATTGTATGGTTACTGTATCCGATACTATGATTAGTTCGCCGATTATTTCATCTTTCGATACTGTGGTTGCTTTAAATCAGCCTTCGGTGGATAAGTTTGAATCTAAAATCAAGCCCGGAGGCAATATGATTTATGATGTTTCTAATATCTTGAATCCACCAACAAGAGAAGATATTAATATTTATGCCATACCCGGTAGTGAAGAAGCATTAAAATTAAAAAATACTAAAGTTTTAAATATGGTTATTCTCGGAGCTTTTATTGCCGCACGCAAGACGGTTAAGCCCGAGACGGTAATGGAAGCTTTATATAAGGTTCTACCTGAGCGTCATCACAAACTTATTCCCTTGAATAAGCAAGCTTTTGAAGCAGGCATGAGTTATATAAAATAATGTATTTTATATAAGTGATTAAAGAAAATCCTCTACAATACCGTAGGGGATTTTTTTATATATTTCTTTAATTGAAACAAGTTCTCAATAATTGCGTAAATTTGATTAAAGATATTTTTTATTTTTTGGAGAAAGTTATGAAAATAGTAAAAGTAAGTTTTTCAGTTTTACTTTTGTTTGTTTTTATGTTA
>CAZVPQ010000043.1:0-3947 GCA_964628675.1 uncultured Hyphomicrobiales bacterium
TGTCATTCCTGCGAAAGCAGGAATCTACATCAATACTTTCCTTTTTAGATTCCGCATCAAGTGCGGAATGACATACAATACCCAACTTTGGTCATCTATGTTCACCTCTTGTCATTCCTGCGAAAGCAGGAACATTTATTTAATTCTATAAAATAATCCTCTTCCTTCTTGTACGGATTCTATTTTATTGTCTTCTTCTATAACGTCCAAATATTTATTTATTTCATTAATATGCAAACCTAATATATTTGAAATATCAATCAAAGTGCAGGGACGTCTTGCGATTGTTTCTAATATAGCAGTTTCAATATCTTTCCTGAACGCTTGTATTTTTTTTCTTTCCTTTGGCAAGCTGATAATTTCTACATTATCAAATCCCCAAAAATCAACAATTTTTTCTAATTCATCACGAGTTGCCGATTTGATATTTTCAACAGTACCCGGTCTGTCAAGCGTATTTAATTGAATACTATCAGGTGATATTTTTAAAATAGCATCTTTTAACAAGCCAAGTTCAGTTTCATTGTCATTAATGCCCGGGACAATAAAGACTTCCAACCATATCTTGCCGCTGAATTCTTTTCTAAAATCAATCAAACCTTGAATATGTTTTTCAACATCAAGTAAATGATAAGGACGATTTATTTTTCTGAAACTTAGATCCGATACTGCATCTAATGACGGTAAAACTACATCAGCTTCAAGAATACTATCTCGCACTTTTTTATCAGTGAGCAAAGTTCCATTTGTCAACAAGGCAACAGGAATATTTGAATAATTCTGCTTAATAAAATGCAAAATATCTCCAATACGTACATTTAACGTCGGTTCTCCCGACCCCGAAAAAGTTATATAATCAGGAGCTATGTTTTCACTAAAATACTGCTCTAATTCAGCAACTACTTCATCATAAGATACGTATTCTTTTCTCTCCAATGTTAAATTAGTTGTTCTGCCACATTCACAATATATACAATTGAGCGAACAAACCTTATGCGGGACAAGGTCAATACCCAAAGACATTCCTAAACGTCTTGAGGGGACGGGACCAAACAAATGCTTATTCATTTTTTTACTCTATTAATTATTACTCTATTAATTATAATTGATTCTTATTTCTTCATTCGCTTTAGTCGGTTCAATAAATTTCTGCCATTCCTTCGATTCCCAAGTACCAAGTTCAGAATGCGTAATCCAATATTTTTGGGGAATAGGGTGAGTGCCAACAACAACTTTCAAACCATATTTTTCTTCTATGAATCTTTTAAAATGATCGATATAAGGGCAAGGAGGATAACCAACTACAAATCCTGTAGCAAAGTGAATTACTTCTGCTCCGTTCTTTTTCATTTCTTCAGGGGCATATTCAATATTCCCACCCGGGCATCCACCACAACTTGTATAGCCCACAAGTTCAACATCATCATTTTTATAAATATCAAAAGCACCTTCTCTTTTGTCTAATGCCTTAAAACATTTTCCACCGGCGCAATTACGATACCTATCGCAAATAATAATGCCTATTTTAATTTTCTTTTTCATATCCAATCTCATCAATAGTAATTAATTCTTTGAAAATCAATTCTTCAATGTCAATTCTTTAACTTTTTCCCAACTATCGACAATAATATTTTTTAATTTGCTTTCTCCATATTCTACTATAGTTTGCCCTTGTGTCATAGATTTAGTAAACGTTTCGTCATAAGGCAAACTTGCAATGTGTTCTATGCTTTCTTTATTAAGAAATTCTATTATTTCATTAGTTTTATCTTCATTCAAATCATATTTATTAATAATGCAACCCGCTTTAATATTAAATCTTTTCACTAATTCATAAACTCTTTTTAAATCATGTAAACCTGAAACAGTAGGCTCTGTAACAAGCACAACGAAATTAGCTCCCGACAAAGAAGATACAACAGCACAGCCAATACCCGGCGAACCGTCAACAATAATAAAATCTTTATTATCTTCTTTTGCAAGTCTTTGTGCTTCATTTTTAACTTTTGCTACGAGTTTACCCGAATTTTCAGTGCCAATTCCAAGTTTAGCATGTACAAAAGTACTTCCAAACTTAGTATTAGAAATGAACCATTGACCGTCTTTTCTTTGCACCATATCAATTGCTTTTGTCGGGCATATCAAACTACAATAAGCACAGCCTTCGCAATCCAATGGAGCAACAACATAGTTACCGTCAATAATAGGAATAGCATCAAAGCGGCATACATCGGCACATTCGCCACATTTTGTACAAGCATCTTGATTAATAATAGCAACTTCGCTACTATAAAAATCCTCAGAAAACTTAATTTCAGGCTTCATCAAAAGGTGCATATCCGCGGCATCAACATCGCAATCCGCAACAACAATATCTTTACCTCCCAAATAAGCAAAAGATGCAGTAATTGATGTTTTGCCTGTTCCACCTTTTCCCGATATTATTACTATTTCTTTCATAGGGATTCTCCTTTTTGAATATTGAAAATATAATCCCTAATATTATCCAATTCCTGTTTCACTTCGGGAACTTCATTATATATTAATTTTCCCTTTGAATACAACTCAGCTATTTGTCTCATATTCGGTATCTTGGCAATAATTGGAACATTATTCTCATCACAATACTCTATTACCTTATCATCACCTATTCCATACCGATTGATAACGACAGCAAATTTTTTCTCAAGTTGTATCATTGTATCAACAGCCAAAGTCAAATCGTGTAATCCAAAAGGTGTAGGTTCGGTTACTAATATTACCAAATCCGCATCTTTGGTAGCTTCCATCACAGGGCAAGAAGTCCCCGGCGGAGAATCATAAATCTTAATAAAATCATCTGAAAAATTCTCTTCAATATATTTTTTCGTTTGTGATATTAATGGAACAGCTTGTTCTTCACCAATATCCAAGCGGCTTTCGACAAATTCTAACTGACCATTTCTAAAATGTTTTAATTCTCCCATTTTTTTTGGAATCATAGGCAAAGCCTCTGTCGGACAAAGTTCCGAACAAGCATAACAACTATGACACAATTGAGGGAAAACCATAATCACCGTACTTATTTGTATTATAGCATGATAATTACACGACTCTTGGCAAATTCCGCACAGAGTGCATTTATCCTCAATCCATTCGGGAATCATCTTAAATTTATCTTCCCGATGAACAAGTTCTCCTTTGTAAAACAAACCTGAATTAGGTTCTTCTACATCTAAATCAGTTAGGACAACATCCTTGCTTTCCGCCAAATAAGCAGCAAGATTAGTAGAAAGAGTAGTTTTTCCAGTACCACCCTTGCCGCTTGCAATAGCTATTTTCATCTTTCCCCTTTCAGATTTTCAGTCTAATGCTCATCGCATTGATTGTCACCTGCTTCAAGTTGTAAATTCACATACTTTTCAACAAGTTTTTCGGGTGTTTCCGCATTAATTCCCATAATAACTTCAATATTATTTTGGGTAAAAAGAGTTTGCGCTTGAGGTCCCATACCTCCTGCAATAACCACATGAACACCATTATCAGCAAGAAATTTCGGGAATGCTCCGAGTTGATGCTCCGGCGGAGTTAAAAATTCTTGATTAATCACTTTATTATCTTCTGTTTCAACAATAGCAAATTTTTCGCAACGACCGAAATGTTGAGTTAACTGACCGTTTGCTATCGGAATTGCAAATTTAATTTTCATACTTACTTTCTCTTTATTTTTTGTTATTTAATAATTCTTCTCTAACCATTGTATGCCCGCACTTCGGACATTTTATATCTGTACATTTTGTTCCTTGTTGATGAGGTATTTTCTCGCCACATTTAGCACAAACACAGTACCCACCGGGACCATAAGCACCGCCTTTGTTTCTCCCTAAGCCGCCGCCTCTGCCTAAACCTTGTCCACTACCTCGACCTAAACCTTGTCCGCCGCCTTGACCTAATCCACGTCCGCCGCC
>CAZVPQ010000043.1:4047-10349 GCA_964628675.1 uncultured Hyphomicrobiales bacterium
CACTACCTCGACCTAAACCTTGTCCGCCGCCTTGACCTAATCCACGTCCGCCGCCCGGACTTCTAAAAACTTTTAAATTAAACATTTTAACCTCCAAAAGTTATATAACTTAATAATCATAAAATTATTTTATTTTAAAAAAGCAGGCTAAAATAAATAGCCTGCTAAGTCTGATTTCAACTCTCTTTATCAATTTCCGAGAGTCGATTTTCCAAAGAAGACAATTGGTCTTTTAGTACTCTTATATCATTTTCCAATACAGTCTTCTCCGATACGTTAGGAACGCTTTCCGGATATGCATCTACATACCCATGTCTAAAACCAAAGCCTCTGCCATAGCCAAAGCCTCTGCCATAGCCATAACCACGACCATAACCTCTACCATAACCGTAGCCTTGGTTCATATAACCCGGGCGGTCGTTTCCGACACAATAACCCATTCTTCTACCTGTCATCGGTCCAAAACCTTCCGGACCTCTTCTATCTCCTCCTGGCATGATTACCTCCTCTATTATATTGAACATTGCAACATTTACCGTGTCCAAAACCACCTGCTAAATTTATTAAATTTTTAGAGTGGCAATTAGGGCATTCGATAAATGAATTTGATATATTCGTTTTAAACATATACCCACAATCATAACAGCGAAAAATATTATTTCTAAAATGTATATTCCCACCGTCAATTGCCAATGATTTACCATTTACGATAAGCTCGGCAATTTTTTTCCTTGTTTTTTCAATCAATCTTGTAAATGTCGAACGAGATATTTCCATTTCCTCTGCCGCCTCCTCGTGAGACATTCCCAAATAATCCGTTAGACGAAATGCCTCGTACTCATCAAGAGTCAAAACAACTCTATCCAACAATTTATTTGCTATTCCCACCGGTTTAAATTCAGTGAAAATAGGCGGTTCAAAAACTATCCTATTTTTTTTCGGTCTCGACATTTACCTTCCTTTCAAACTAAAATCATTTACAAATATAATGAACATAAGTGCATAATGCAAGACGAAAATAAAAAATATTATTTTAAATTAGACTACATACTTCGACTTTGCTTAGTATGGCAAAAAAGTTATCCTGAGCATTGTGGAAGGGCGTACTTCAGTTCTTAGCATTGTAATTATCAAATGTATTATCTTCAATTAAGAAATTAAAAATAAATTGCCTCTAGCTTTGGTTCGTGGATTATAAAAAATTAAAAAAAGGCTTTAGCCTAAATAATATATGTTTGACTGAAGCCTCCATTATTATGTGTTAAATATTTCCCCACCACGACTTGAAAGTAGAGGCAGTTCAGCATTCGGAATTAAATTCACTTTTCCTGCAACTGCTCAAAATACCTGCGAATTAAACTCTCGTAATCTTTTGTATAACCTTGCTGAATAGACTTCAATAGCTCTTGCAAAGCCCTTGTCTTGCCTTCTTGTGTACTAAGGTCTATTTGATTCGGACTTTTTCTGTTTTGGTCAATACCAACTTCCGATTCCCTAATATTTTCTCTGTCTCTTTCGTGAATTGACCTTGTTGCATCAAGCAAACGGGATAAAATTCTTTCTTGTCTCTGCAATGTTTTGGGTCTGATATATCCTTTTTTCAAATCGCTGATAGTTTCTTTCATTTCCTTTGCAATCTTATCAAGATTGCCTAAACCTATTTTCTTGCCGTCACGATTTTGTATTTGATGTTGCTGTTCTGATAGCTGTTGTATCGATTGTTGCACTTGTTGTTGCTGAGCAACAAGACGAGACATCTGTGCTTGCTGTTCCATACTCAAGCTACCTTGATTGCCGGCTAACTGTTGCATTGCGGAATTTATTCCTTGTTGTTGATTAGCCAATTGTTGCAACTGTTTCATAAATCCTTCCGCATCAGGCATAGGTGTACCGCCCTTCCCATTTTTACCGCTACTTCCGGGACCTTGTCCGTTGGGATTAGAACAACTCTTGCTTTTTTGCATTTGAGCCAACATACCTTGCATACTTAAAATGGCTTGGTTCATTGAAGACATAGCCTTTGCTTGTTGCTGAGATGATTTACCTATATTTCTCTCAGCCATTTGATTTAAAGCTTCTTGCATTTGTTGCATAGCATTCCCCAATTGAGCCGCCATTTGCGGAGTAACAGCAAATGATTTTTTGGATAAAGCCATTAAATTATTAATCGTATTTGCTAAACCTTGATTAATCTTTAATTGCTCGGTTAAAAGCTGTTGGAATTGAGTTGAATTATAATCCATAGATTTTGTTTTCGCTTTCAATTTCTCTTGATTTTCAGAAAGTTTTAGTAAATCGGAAATAGATTTTTTCATTTTTCTTATAGCTTCTTTTATTCCCTTTTCTTGCATAGCATTTTTCAAACTTTGCATTTGCTGCGAGAACTTTTTCATATTTGAAGAAGCCTTTTTCTGTGATTTTCGCGATTTACTAAAATTGCCATTTTTAAGATTTTTCATAGCCTTTTGCATTGCCTTTTGAGTTTCCTGCTTATTCAAAGATTGCTTTGCCTTTTCCAATTCTTTCATTGGCATATCGCCTAATTCCTTCATCAACTTTTCCAATTTCTTAAGCTCTTTAGCCATCTTCTTAAAATCTTCTTGTATTGCTTTTTGCTTTTTCGCTAATTTTTCTTTCTTCGCCTTATCTTTGGGATTAGTATTTTTAGTAGCTTTTTCCAATTCTTTTTGCTTTGCCTCCAATTCGTCAGCTCTCTTCTTCAAAGCATCTACTTTTTGCTCAGCCTTCAACCTCTTCAGAATCTTCATTGTTCTTTCGATACTCTTGCGGAATTTTTCCTCATCGAATTTAACTTTCTTCATTGCTTCTTGGATTTTCTCAGGCGAAAGTTGTTTCATAGCTCTTTGCAAATTTTCCTGCATCTTTTGTAATTCAGGTGAATTGACTTCGCTCATCAATTTTTGTAATTCTTTATATTTCTGTAAAGTTTCTTTCGAAAGAGCATTTTTATTCTTCAAATTTTGAGTCATCTTTTCAAGATTCTTTTGAATATCGCTCATCTTTTTTTGCAAGTCTTGTTGTTTTTTAATTATTTCTTCGGCTTTTTTCTTGTCTTTCCAATCTATATTTTTTTGATTTTGCTTCTTCAATAATTCTTGATTTAATTCTTTTATCTCTTTTTTTACTTGCTCGGCTTTTTTTAAAACATCTTTCAATTTATTATCAATTTCCTCATTTTCCTTATCAGATTCATTCAATACCTGGTCTAATGATGGAAGTTTAACAATAAGATTTTGCGTTTTAGCTGACTTCGGACCTGAAACAATGTCATTATCAAAAACTTCTAAATAATATTCGTAAACATCATCAGGTGAAATATTTACATCATTCAAATTCCAAATATAAGGTATTTCTTGAGCCAATTCTTTTGATATGATAGGAATATTAATCGATGAAAATTTTGTTTCGGGTTCGGAATATCTTGATTTTATCAAGCGATAATGTAATTTTAAAGTAGAAAATCCATAATCATCGGCTATAGCAAGTCTAATTGGCAATATTGCATCTTCTGTAACCTGAACATTTGTTATTGGTTCAAGTAAAGAAATTGTAGGATTGTCATCTTTTGTTGCTGTTATTTCGTATTTTATCGGGTCATCATTTTTTTGATTATTCTTATCGAGTAAATCAATAAAATATACTCCCGAACTTTTAATTGAAAATCCTCCCGAAGCTTTTTGCCCGTCCACTTGCATCTGTAAACGAGTAGTATCATAAATAACACTATCACTCGGCTCACTAATACTGTCATTAATCGAAACTCTTGCCAAACGTCGTGTCTGTAAAACTATTTTGGCAGATTGCAATTCCTTATTTGCTAAAATTCCTAATTGAACACGCGAACCTACCAAAGCACTTATCTCGGCAGTCTTCTCATTTAATTGTTTCGGTGCTAATTTTGTATATCTTGGAAATATCACTCTGCCAGACAAAGACTTAACTAATGGTTTATCAATAACTTTTATATTAGAGGTTGTTGTTATTACGGAAGTTCCCATCCAATCAGCTTCCGCATAAAAACTAATTGATTCTTTCAAAGAAGGAATTTCATAATAATAGCTATTCAAACTATCTAATCGCAAAGTATATTCATCAAATTTCTTTTGTTGTTTTTCCTTCAAATAAAAACTTATTCTTTCCGGAGCTTCCCCTTTTGCAATTACTCTTATCTGAATCGGGTGAGTTCTCAATATTGTTGAATCCTGCGGTTGAATTGTAATTGTAAATGGAGGGGGTGGAATAAACGATTCATTAAAATGAGATATTCTATAAAAAGATGCACCGAGAGAGCTATTGAAAATCCCAAAATTCAAAATTAATGCAAGCAATGATATTGAAAAATAAAATATCAATTTCTTATAATTGTTTTTATCAATTATCACATCGAAATTTTTATTTTCTGATAAATGCGTAACTCTTTCAAATGCCGCCAATGCCAAATCCTTCGATGTATTATCAGGTCTGGCACTTTTCTTATTAAATTTTTCAATTAATTGAATTACATTACAAAGTTTGTCCTTCAATTCGGAATAATACTCACCAACTCTCAATGCTATATTCTCTAAACTGGGTTTATTCTTTAATCCCGACCATCTCATCAAGGGTGGTACTAAAAAGAAAACAACAGATACAATAATAAGAGCCAATGATAGGAAAGCCAAAGTTCCTCTGAATACACTATCTCCATTGCCAATCAATTCAATCAAACTCACGGTCAGAAAACTTATCGCAAGGACTGATAATACTTTGAAAAAACCAATTGTAAACAACAATAAAGTTTCTTTCCGTCTTGTGTTTCTTAATTTAGATAAAATTTCTTTATATTTTAAAATGCTATTATTCATAATCAAATTTCTAATGTGTTAATGCCCAAACAATAATATTAGTTCCCATTTTCAAAGCTTCCTGACGTTTAAATTCGGGGTCATTATGAATGTCTGCATCAGCCCAACCATCGCCCAAATTCGATTCATAAACATAATAAACACATAATCTGTCATTACTAAATAAACCAAAGCCCTGTGCAGGTTTCCCTGAATGTTTATGTATTTTAGGAAGTCCTTTCGGGAATTTGTATTGTATCGAATAAATTCCGTGATTGAATGGTAATTCTACAAAATCTTGTTCTGGGAAAACTTCTTTCATCGCTTTCCTAATGTATTTATCCAAACCGAAATCGTCATCAATAAATAAAAATCCACCATTTTGTAAATAAGCTCTTAGATTATCTACCGCCGTTTGCGAAAATTTCACATTCCCGTGTCCTGTCAACCATATTACAGGATATAAAAATAAATTATCAGACGCTAAATCGACATATTTATATGTAGGATTAACCCTAATATTTGTATTTTTATTAATAAATTTAAGCAGATTGACGTCTCCGGTCGGGTCGTTGTACCAATCACCACCGCCGCCGTATTTAGCCCTAACAATTTGGAACAAACTGCTTTCCTTTTGACTAAAAGCCATTGAGGAAAGTATAAAAAACATCAAAATCAATATATTAATTCTTCTCATATTCTTTTTTAATTAATTTTGCTACATATCAAAATCTTTTTTTCATCTTCTTTGAACCAATCAGCACCGAGTAAATTAATTTGTTTTTCTTCAATATGCAATTTAGGAAATTCTTCTTTTGCCCAAGCTATTTCTTTACTTAAATCACCACCTTTTAACAAAATAATCTTCCCGTCATTTTTTAATATATTCTCAGACCAACGCATTATTTTATTAGTCTTAGTTACAGCCCTGACAAAAATAAAATCAAAATAATATTTGTATTCCTTTTGCAAGGCTAATTCTTCTGCTCTCATAGCCTTAGCGGCAATATTTCTTTGCCCTGTATGCTGAGCAAACATCGAAGTAATCTTAATCTTTTTAGCTATCGAATCAACTAAAAGCATATCAATAGTCGGTTTTGCTATTTTTAATGGAATACCGGGGAAGCCACCTCCCGTACCTATATCCAAGCATTTCGCCTTGTCCTTGATTGTTACATACTTCAAAATACTCAATGAATGCAATATATGTTTAGCAAAAATTTCACTTTCATCTTTTCGGGAAATCAAATTTACTTTCTTATTCCAATAAACCAAATCATTGGCAAATCTTTCAAAATCATCCATCTGCTTTTTGTCTAAAACTATCCCATTAGACGAACAAATTGTCCAAAGCTTAATTAAATCCATATACTCTTTTCAATTAAAAATATCAGCAATTTTACTTCAATAACGATATATAAATAAAAACATTTTGATTTATAATATATATAAATTTTT